>CABRFW010000175.1 GCA_902470265.1 uncultured Collinsella sp. | reverse complement strand
TCCGCAGGGGGAGCGATATTTTGTAGCACGAAGTGCGCAGCAAAATATCGCTCATGCCCGAGGACGCGCCGGGAGGCAACACCGATTCGGGGCCGGACACACGGATTTACCTGCGCATTTACAAATTCGTAAACTTTTTTGAAAAAAGTGCTTGCACAGTTCTCGAATCATAGGTTATTATCTTCCTCGTTGAACGCGCGGGTTCAACAAAACGAACCGCGAATCAACAACATAGCATGTCGGAGTGGCGGAATTGGCAGACGCGCTAGCTTGAGGTGCTAGTGACCGCTTTTTGGTCATGCGGGTTCAAGTCCCGCCTCCGACACCATCGCATTTGAGAAGCCTCTTCGGAGGCTTTTTTGTTACCGATAGACGGTGGTGGGGTCCACGATGGAAACGCTTGAACGCAACGAGTGGGCAGACGTTGCCCAACTAGTCGAGATCACGAGCGATGCTGTCATCATCTGTGAGCTCGACGGAACCATTCTGCATGTGAATAATCGCTTACTTGGTTTGATGTGCGAGGAACGCGCCGACGTCATCGGTGGAGATGTTAAAGACGTCCTGTACTCATCCGCTTTTGAACGTGCGACGGAACATCGTCTGCCATTTGAAACTGATGGCTCCGAGAACGAACTGATGCTCAAGCTGAGTGACGGCTCCTTTATCCCCGTCTTGGTTCGTGCGGGCTCCGTAACGCCTCCACGTATCTTTGGGCGCCGCGCGCCACGTGTCCTGGTGGCGCTCCATAGCATCGAAGAACAGTATTCGCACGACCGTCAGCTCAAGCGTGCGCTTTCGGAGCTTAGAGTGGCGAACAAGCGCCTCTCTGGCACGCTCTCGGTCATTATGAGTACCGTGGGCTCCGATGAGCTGCCCAGCCTACTTGATACCGTTTTGAACCAGCTTGTAGGAACGCTCGATGCTTCGGGTGCCGCTATCTATTTTTCTGAGAGCGGCGGTTTTAAACTTCGCGGTGTTTCCAAGGAGCTGTACGACAGCTACCTGCCTGAGTTTTTGCCGTATGGCGCTGGCATTCCGACGTATGTTCTTCGTGAATCGCGTGCCTGTCGCTTGTCGATTCAACAGGACCTTGAGGGTGATAAGGCCGCCTCCGGTATGTTCATGGACCTGGACAATCGTTCTAAGCACCTGTTGCGCATGCAGGATATGCCTCCGTACCGCAGCGAGATCTGTCTTCCCGTTTTTTACGGTACGCAGATCCTTGGCGTGCTGGAAGTTGGTTGGAAACGCCCCCAGGCTCCGCTCGCCTATGACGTTAATGTACTCGAGGTCATTTGCGATTACCTGTCTATCCAGCTGGTCGGCATGGCATCGAGCCTTCGCTCCCGTCGCACGGCCGAGCTAGGCCGCTCGCTCAATGTCTTGCGTGATGAGTTGTTTACCTTTCTAGACGATTCCGCCGCGGCCACCCAGGCGGTATCGTCCGAGATCTGCAATATGCTTAACTGCCATTTTTGCCCTGTTGAGTATGATGCCAGTCTGGATTCCTACGTCATAGATTTTGAAGGCGGCAGTCGCGTTGCCTTGCCGGACGACCCTGAGAAGCTTTTCTTTTCCACGACGGCGCCAGCGGCACGTCTGGGGGCTGGCCCTGATGGCTTTGAGGCATCTGTTTTGGGCGGTACGAGTGCCGAGGACCTTAAACACGTCCGTATAACTCGCGTTGACGAATCGATGCCTATGGGAGGTTGGCTTAGGGCGCATGGTCTGCCTTGTCAAGGTCTCTACGTCGACTCCGGCATCGAGGCGGGGCGCCCGCGCTCTGAGGGTGATGGCAAGCACAGTAACGACGCGATTGTTCCTGCTTCTGTTGCGAAGAGCCCGACGACGCGCGCACTGCTGCTTCGTGATGGTAGCCAAGAGCCGATTGATGACCTTGAATATGACTACTTGGTGCACTTGGCGCATGACTTTGAACTGATCTACGAAGGCGAATCTCAAAAGCGCGAGGAGCGCCATATCGCTCAGACCCTTCAGATTGGCATGAGAAATTCCCTGGGGGATGTTCCGGGTATCGCAACCGATTCGGTGTACCTGTCGGCCACGAACTCGGCGTTGGTCGGCGGCGATTTCTATACGCTCATCCGTCTTCCCGACGACTGCGCCGTCATGATTCTGGGTGATGTGTCTGGCAAAGGTATTGAGGCCGCATCGATGTCCGCGCTCGTCAAGACGGCCCTGACGGCATATGCTTGGGAGGGCGCTGGACCGGCCCGCATGGCACGCTCCCTTAACAGCATGCTCATGGGCTTTTCGAGGGTCGAGACGTTCGTGACGGCCTTTATCGCCAAGATTGACCTTAAGGCCGGACGCGCAACGTATTGTTCGGCGGGCCATCCTCCGACCATGGTCATTAGGCCAGAGTCGATGCCGCTGGGTGGCGGCGAGGCACGTGGGGGAGAGGTCGAGCTACTTGGATGTCAATCGGGTGTAATCGGTGCCTTTGAGAGCATGGTGTACGAGACAGGCGTGTTTACGTTCGCTCCTGGCGACATGCTCTTCATGTATACGGATGGAACGATTGAGGCCCGCGACCGCACCGGAGCGTTCTTTGGCGAGCAGCGCCTTCGTGACCTTCTGCTCTCTGTCTCGGGTGAGGGCGTATCGGGAATCTGCGGCAAGGTCTTGGGCGAGCTCGACCGATTTACCGAATCGGCGCTGGACGATGACATTGCATTGGTGTCCCTTGAGTTTTTGCGGGGCCGGTCCTAAACAGCGACGCTGGGCGCGTCGAATCCGCACGGTTGCGGAAACGCATGCATCGAACAAGCTCTTTTGGGGAACCATGGTCGTATGAATGAGTGGAATGACATAGCGGTTTTGACGCCACCAGGCGATATCGACATCGCCACGGTGCCTGCGCTGCGTCGGCGGTTGGATGCTTTGATTGGCCGCGGCGTGCGTCGTGTCGTCATCAACTGTCAGGCTGTTAGCTTTATCGATTCGACGGGCTTGGCATTCCTGCTTACGCGCGCTCGTGAGCTCATGAGGCGAGAAGGCCTGCTTTCGCTCGTCAATGCATCGGGTGAAGTTGTTCGCTTTTTGGAGATTGCTCGTCTTGTCGATATCCTTCATGTCGCGGGGCCGGCACGGGAGTCTATTCCCGCCATTCCGGTGGGGGAGCTGCCTCGCTGGAGTAAGAGCGTCGAGGTCCGTCAGGGTATCGAGAATCTTCCATACTACCGACATCGCATCGCCGAACTCCTTGAATCGCTTCCGTTGCGCCGTGACGAGCGCTACGATGTCGCATTGGCGTCGGGGGAGGCGCTGGGTAATGCCTATGACCATGCGGGCGGTATCGGGTGCGTCCTGACGGTTCAGGCCTATGGCGATCGCGTTGTGGTTGAGGTGCTTGATCGAGGTGCCGGCTATTCTATCGATGAAACGAGCGAGCCGGTCGCATCCGAGGAGCGCGGCCGTGGCATCAAGCTTATGCGTATGCTCGTCGATAACGTGGAGGTTGCTCGTCGTACGGACGGCGCCGGCACGCGCGTACAGATGGTGAAGCTGTTTAGCGGAGCGCTGGAATCGTGTGCCTAGCCAATCGCTTTAGCGCGTTTAGCTACTAAGAACATGCGGCAGACAAGTTTTTTGAAAAAAGTACTTGCGTCTTTTGGATAACTCGCGTAAATTAATAACCCGCAAGCGGACATGGCTCAGTTGGTAGAGCACAACCTTGCCAAGGTTGGGGTCGCGGGTTCGAGCCCCGTTGTCCGCTCCATTGCATTTCCGGACCGTTTAGGCGGTCCTTTTTCGGCGAAGTGGCCAAGTGGTAAGGCAGAGGCCTGCAAAGCCTTTACCCCCGGTTCGAATCCGGGCTTCGCCTCCAGGCAACATCCGGGCGCTCCGGCGCCCGTTTTGTTTTACACATGCGGACATGGCTCAGTTGGTAGAGCACAACCTTGCCAAGGTTGGGGTCGCGGGTT
>CABRFW010000174.1 GCA_902470265.1 uncultured Collinsella sp. | reverse complement strand
CGAGCCAGCGAATCGGCACTCATCTGAGAGGCCTCGCCCACAAACATGAGCTTGGTCATGGCCGTCGGTACCACGGCCGAAAATATCGCGTAAAACGTGAAGTTGGCCATAAAATGCGCGAAGTCCGTCTCGCCCGGCGCCAACAGCAACGCCACGGGCAACAGGAATGCCACAAGACCATTGAGCGCGGTAAGGTTGAGTACCTGCGGACCTCGGCAGAACGTGCCCGCATAGTTTTGTGCCATGTCGGCGTATTCGGCGATCGCATCGTGGAAGGCCTTAAAGGAGTAGACCGTCTGCTGAAACACCTTGACCACGGGGATGCCGCGTACGTATTCGGTGCCGGTCTTGTTCATCTTGACCAGCGCTCCCATGTAGGCCTTCATGAACTCGGCGCCTTTGCCGCTCATCATGGTGGCCATGGCGCCAAACGAAATGGCCACCGAGATGAGGCATGCCGCGCCCAAGCGCCAATCGAGAGCGAAAAGCAGCACGAGCAGACCTGCGACCATGGCGACGGCGCCCGCGATATCGGGCAGCATGTGTGCGAGTAAAGTCTCGGTGGAGGCGGCGCACCCGTCTACAATGCGACGCAGCTCGCCGGTGGCATGCGTGTCGAAGTAGCCGAGCGGCAACTTAAGCAGGTGCTCGCTCGTGGCCTTACGGATATTGGACGCGCAGCGAAACGCAGACAGGTGCGTGCACATGAGCCCCACGAAATAAGCTACGATGCTTGCCAGCGCAAACCCCACGGCCCACCAACCGTACATCGCGATATCGGTGGCTTCGCTCCAGTTAGGCGCCACGGCGATCAAATCGCGCGCGACAAGCCAAATGCACACGTACGGGCCAAAGCTCAGCAGCTGCGAGAGCGCCGAGAGCGCCATGCCCAAATACGTTAGGAATTTACGGTCGCCGGCATATGCAAGCAGCTCGCCGATACCGCCACCTTCCTTTTTTGATTCCTTTGCCATGAGATCCCTTTCTAACGGCTTGAGAGTTAACCGTAATGAACTTATCATTGGTATGTTAGCCATGGCTCACAATCAACCGAGCTGTGGACGTTTCTGCAAAGGAAAGGGACGCTTTTGCAAATGCGGCGGGCAGCGACCGACATAACCGAGCTCTACGCACCGCAGTTTGAACAGTTTGGCCTGGAGCTTACCGGCAAGGGCGCCGTCTTTACCGGAGAGGTGGCAAACGACCGGGCGCACGGCCGCGCATGGATCATGCCCCTCTCCCCACATGCATCGTCATGGAGCATTTCATAACCCCGACGCACGATATGTACCTGGCCGAATACACGCCCGAGCCATACGCCTGCGTGAGCGAGGTCAGCGCGCCCACACTTACATGCATGCCCGAGGCTGGCATAACGCCCGCGAACCTCAAACCATTGCATGGGCCGTGGCCAAACAATGCCGTTTGCAGCTTTATCCAAGATAGCTGTGGCGAGGAATTAAGCCCGCTGTTTGCGGGGGAGCTCTATCACTCGCGCTCGGTGCTCTTTTTGCCTGGATATTTTGACGAACTGGAACACCGCTATCCCACCGAGTTCGCGGGAACCTTTGAGGCGTTTGCCGAGCCATGGCACGAGGAAGCGACGTCTGCCATCTGCCACACGCTGCGCCGGATTAACGAGGAACGCGCCCGCACCGTAGGCGGACACGTCTATATGCAGGGCATCGTGGAGGCCATGGTCGCGGAGCTCGCCTGTTCGTGCGCGGCCCACAAACAGGCGCGGCAGGCGGCAGACACACGCGTCAGCATAACCATTGCCGAAGAAGCAACGGCGATGATTGAGCGCGCGCTCGACAAAGGCAGACGTGTGGGTATCAACGAGGTGGCCGAGAGGCTCTACACAAGCCGCTCCAAACTATGCGCCACCTTTAAGGCCCAAACTGGCGAGTCCCTGGGCGCCTACATTCGCAGACGCCGTATGGAGCGAGCACAGGACCTTTTGGCCGATAGCGCGCTCACGATAGCGCAGGTGGCAGAGCGTCTAGGCTACCCCCAGCAGGCCGCCTTCACCCAAGCCTTCAAACAATACACCGGCACCACCCCCACCACCTGGCGAAGCAAGCATTGCTAAGGCCCAAGCTCCCTGGCCGTAACGGAGCGATTAATTAGCCGCCGCCCGTCAGCTCACCCAGGATCTAAACGTCAAGATGCGCACAATCAAGCGCCTTTTTGATAAGAGGGACAGATCGATCAGCCAAATACAACGGAATGTTGAGCACCCCGTCGTCGAGCTTTAGGTTCTTAAGTGAGTAGCGGACCCTCAATGGAGTCGTCTCCGCATGCTTGTCGGCATAGTACTTAAGGCTCTTGGAATGAACGACCTCTCCCGATTTGACCTCGACGGGAACGATTTCGTTTCCGACTTGAATCAAAAAATCGACTTCGTGCTTCGGCTTCTCGTTTGTCCAATAACGCGGAGCAGCATCTAACTGTGAAAGTAATGCCTGAAGTACATAGTTCTCGGCGAACGAACCTTTGAACTCCGAAAATAGCGCATCCGAGATGGCAAAAGCGGACGCATCCAGCCTTGCCATGCGACGCAGCAAGCCGACATCAAGACAGTAGACTTTAAATGCCTTGAGGTCATCGTACGCAGAGAGCGGCACACCACCGGCAGCATTAAGGCGAACCGCCGTGATGAGCCCAGCATCGGCAAGCCATTCCAGAGCATCCTCGTATTCTCGAGCACGAGCCCCCTCGCGCACCGCACCCCAAACGAACTTTTTGTTCTCGCGCGCCAACTGAGTTGGAATCGAGTTCCATATTTGCGAAAGCTTGGCGAACTGCGCACGGCCACCATGCTTGGCAAAATCGCGCTCGTAGGAATCCAAGAGATCAGACAACACCTTATCGACCTGAACGATATCGCCCGTCTCCGCCCACCGGCCAAGAGCCTCTGGCATGCCGCCGCATGCAAAATAACGACGAAGATGCTCGACGAGACGGACATGGAAGAAATCGGGCACTGTCTCGATCTGATCCAGGCCGCCAAGGTATTCGTCGTAGTTTACAGCGCCCTCGGCTTTCAGAAACTCGGAAAAGCTCATGGGGCGCATCTCCATGAACTCGACCTTTCCCACCGGAAAAGCGCTGGTCTCACGGGACAAGCGAACGCCCAACAAAGACCCTGCGCATGCGACGTGATACTCGGGGGCCTCGTCACAGAAGTATTTAAGGGCGCCGACTGCAGAAGGACAATCCTGGATCTCATCAATAATAAGCAGCGTCTCGCCGGGATCGATAGGCTGTCCAAGTGCCAGGGAAAGGTTTGAGATGATCCGCCGAGGATCGCGCGTACCTTCGAAAAACTGAGCGTACTCGCTCTGTACCCCAGGTGACGGTTCCTCGAGCGTCAGATACACAAAATTGCGGTACGAGGTTCGACCGAACTCCTTAAGCGCCCACGTCTTTCCAACCTGGCGCGCCCCCTTAAGGATAAGCGGCTTACGATATTCCGACGCTTTCCAAGCGTTAAGCTTGGCAATGATATCTCGCTGCATGACCGAACCTCTCGCAAAGAAACTTCCGTAAACGTGATATTTCCCACATTTTACCCTAGGTAAAACGTGACATTTATCACATTTACGGAAGTTTTAAGCTCATTTCGACACACTTTCATCACATTCAAAAGGCGGAGGCGCATTTTGCGCCTCCGTCACCATCTTTCCTATCAGCCCGCCTGACCCGAACGGCCGAGTCGTCACAGAACCCGGGAGCCCCGGCAGGGCGGGTGCTTGCTCAAAATGAGTCCCCTTCAAAACAATGGGCGCGCCAACGGCACGCCCATTCACTCAATTCCATTCAGCCCACCTGACCCGAACGGCCGAGTCGTCTGGCCGGGGAAGCCCCGAGTCGCCGGGGTGTTTGCTCCAAATGAGTTCCGCATGCAAAGAAGGCCACTAAATGTGGCCTTCGTCTTGCATAGGACTGTTTGAAATTTGG
>CABRFW010000173.1 GCA_902470265.1 uncultured Collinsella sp. | reverse complement strand
GCATTCGGCCGCCGCGGCGGCACGCGTGGTGCGAGAGGCTTGCGAGCGGATCGTCGCGCTGCTTGACGAGGCCGGCCTAGATGCACCGGCGCTTCCCGAGGTGGGCGAACAACTGCAGCTCGGTCGCGACACCATGACGCGTGCCCTGCGCGAGCTTTCGCTCAACCGCTCGATCGTTAAGGTCGAGCGCGACGTTGCCTTGTCTGCCGCCGCCGAGGCCCATGCGCGCGAGCTTGTTGCCGCCGCCATTGAGGCAGCCGGCGGCACTGCCACCACGAGCGTGCTGCGCGAGGCCCTGGGCGTGTCGCGCAAACGTGCCATCAGCATTTTGGAGCACCTGGATGCCGTGCGCTTTACGGTGCTCGACAAGGAGGCCGGCGGCCTGAGGTCCCTGCGCTAGCCTACCCTTATCAGTTGCGGTGAAATAGTTCCTGTTTTTGGGGTCTTGCAGCCTAAGCAAGAACTATTCCACCGCAACTTCTTGCTCGTCTTTTTGGGATGGGGCCCGCTCGGTTTGGTAAAATACCGGCGCACTTGGGAACGGATGGGCTCCGGTGGGCTCCGCGGTCCTCAAAACCGTTGCGAGGCGTGCAAAACGTCTTGGATGTGTTCGATTCACATACGTTCCCGCCATACGCTACCAGCGCTTTTGTGCTCGCGGTCTTGCTGCGTGCCGCAAAGGCGCTGTTTTGTTTTTGCACGAGCTTTTCGTAGCGCTGCTATTTCGGTGGCTGTATTTAGCTTCGTGCACCGGGTTTCGAGCATGCCGATGGAGGTGTTTTGCCGTATGACTACCGTAAGACGTGCCGATCTTTCTTGTGTCGTCCAAGCGGGTGGGCTGTCCTCGCGCATGGGCTGTGATAAGGCTCGCATGGCGTTTTGCGGCGAGCCGCTCATCGAACGCGTGCTGGGTCGGCTGGCGCCAGTTGCCGGCGAGTTGGTCGTGACGACTTCGCGTCCCAGCGAGCTTGCCTATCTTGAAGAGCGCGCGTTTGGCGGTCTGGTGCCGCGAATAGTGTCGGACCTTGAGGGGCCGGCGGGCGCCATGCGCGGCATCGCGAGCTCGTTGGCCGCGGCCCGATTGCCGCTCGTGGCGATCGTCGCCTGCGATATGCCGTTTGTCTCGCCGGAACTCATCGGCGCGCTTGCCGATCATGTTGAGGCCGAGGCGCTCGATGTGTTCGTGCCGCGCGAGGAGCGGGGGATTGAGCCGCTTTGCGCCGTCTGGCGCCGTGACTCGTGTGCGCCGGTTGCCCAAGAGCTGCTCGCCTGCGACCGTCAGCGCATTCGCTGCCTGATCGACCGGGTGAACGCCGGGTATTTGGACGAGCCTCAGATTGTCGCGGTCGCAGGCTCGACGCTCTGCTTCGAAAACGTCAATACGCCCGAGGAGTTTGCGGCGGCCGAGTTACTCGCCTAGACGATTGGAGTTGCCATGTCTCACGATATTTGTCCCGACACGGGAGAACCTTGCACTTGCGACGGGTCCGAACCCTGTACCTGCGGTTGCGGTGGCTGCGGACATACGGCCGAGGAAGAGGCAGCGGCGGCTGCGTATCGCGAGTCGCACCGCGAGGCCTCGTTTGGCGATGCCCCTGATCACGAGCGCAAGATCATCGTGTCGTTCGATAGCACCTTCGATGTGATGGAATGCGAACAGCTGTGTCTTGCCTCCGGTGTGCCCGGGCGCATCATGCCGCTGCCCGGCTCCATCACCGCCGGCTGCGGGCTGTGCTGGGCCATGCCGTTCTCGGGCGATGCCCTCGCCGCCTTCCGCGCCGCCACCGAGGGCCGCGTAACCCCCGCCGACTACCATCAGCTCGTCCTCTAACCATCAGCACCACCACATTGGGGACAGGCACCTTTTGTGGTGGTTTGGAACATGTGGACGAAACAGCTTCGAAACACGCGATTTGTACGTCGAGTGCTCAAAAACGCTTCTACCTGCATCGTAATCAAAACGAAACATCCGCCCGTCGGCTTATGCGTAACTTTGCTGCAACAGTGCGATATTATCCATACTCGATAAAGCTCGCGGCGCATGGGGCGCCTCGAACGACACTTTTCTTTTCCATCAATTGGAGGAAGCATGAGCTACACGCAGAAAGTTCTCGACGAGCTCAAGGCCCGCTATCCCGAGCAGCCTGAGTTCATCCAGGCCGCGACCGAGATCCTCGGCACCATCCAGCCGGCGCTCGACGCCCACCCCGAGTACGAGGAGGCCGCCCTGCTGGAGCGCCTCGTCGAGCCCGAGCGCATCGTCATGTTCCGTGTTCCCTGGGTCGACGATCAGGGCAAGGTTCAGGTCAATCGCGGCTATCGCGTCGAGTTCAACTCTGCCATTGGACCCTACAAGGGCGGCCTGCGCTTTAACCCGACGGTCACCCTGGGTATGCTCAAGTTCCTGGGCCTGGAGCAGATCCTTAAGAACAGCCTGACCACCCTGCCCATGGGCGGCGGCAAGGGCGGCTCCGACTTTGACCCCAAGGGCAAGTCCAACAACGAGATCATGCACTTCTGCCAGTCCTTCATGACCGAGCTCTATCGCCACATCGGCCCCAACACCGACGTTCCCGCCGGCGACCTGGGCGTTGGCGGCCGCGAGGTTGCCTACCTGTTCGGTCAGTACAAGCGCCTGACCAACGAGTGGACCGGCGTCCTCACCGGCAAGGGCCTCTCTTTTGGCGGCTCGCTCGCCCGTACCGAGGCCACCGGCTACGGTCTGGCCTACTTTGTGGACGAGTACCTCAAGAGCCGCGGCGACTCCTTCGAGGGCAAGAACGTCGTCGTTCACGGCTCCGGCAACGTCGCTATCTACGCGGTCCAGAAGGTCACTCAGCTCGGCGGCAAGGTGCTCGCCTGCTCCGATACCCACGGCTGGGTCGAGGATCCCGACGGCATCGACTACACCGTGCTCGAGCACATCTACAATAAGAAGCGCTCTGGCCACGACAAGGGCGTTACGCTCGCTATGTACGTTGACGAGAAGCCCAACGCCGTGTGGCACGAGGGCGACGGCCGTGGCGTTTGGCAGCTGCCCTGCGACATCGCGCTGCCCTGCGCTCGCGAGAACACGCTGCTGCTCGAGGACGCCCAGGCGCTCGTCGCCAACGGCTGCAAGGTGGTCGGCGAGGGCGCGAACATGCCCACGACCATCGAGGCCACGACCTACTTCCAGGAGAACGGCGTTGCCTTTATGCCCGGTAAGGCTGCCAACGCCGGCGGCGTGCTCGTGTCCGGCCTGGAGATGAGCCAGAACGCCGAGCACCTGTCCTGGACCTTCGAGGAGGTCGACGGCAAGCTCGAGCAGCTCATGCGCGGCATGTTCCACAACGTGGACGACACCGCCAAGGAGTACGGCGAGGAGGGCAACTTCGTCATGGGTGCCAATATCGCCGGCTTCCTGAAGGTCGCCGACGCCATGCTCGCCCAGGGCGTCTGCTAAATCTTCGCTCGACATAGCATGCGATAAGGCTCCCAGCTATCTGGCTGGGAGCCTTTTCTATTCCGGAGGACTCCTCATAACTTGCGGTGATATACGGACTGTTTTGCGTTCCAGAACGGCTAATCAGTCCGTATATCACCGCAAGTTATGGATGGGTGGGTGGATTTTGTCCTAAAACGGTGTGCGGCCCCTCGTTTGGTACACTTAAAAGTACTGGACAAGTGAAGAGATGGGGGAGAACGTGCTCAAGTTCGGTACCTACGTCCGTGTTGGAAACGCGGCCGAAGCCTATGAGCTCTTACAGAAGAATCGCAACAACAAGATTGTGGGAGGCGGCATCTGGATGCGCCTGGGTTCGCGTCGCGTGGCGACGGCGATTGACCTTTCGGCCTGCGGACTCGATCAGATCGAGGAGACCGAGACCGAGTTTCGCATCGGTGCCATGTGCACCCTGCGCCAGCTCGAGCGCCATGCCGAGCTCAACGCGCTTGTCAACCATGTCTTTGAGTTCGCCGTCC
>CABRFW010000172.1 GCA_902470265.1 uncultured Collinsella sp. | reverse complement strand
GGGCGGCGGGCGGAGCATGGCCACCGGACCTATCGAAACACATCTCCACCGTTCCTTCAACTGGGAAAATGCCGCCCCCGGGGGCCCGGATGGGGCCTCGGGGGCGTTCGGCTAGCTGCGGGAACGGCCTATCCGCTCAAAGTGTTCGGCTGAGATCGGAAATCAACCCAGGCCTTGGTCGACTGTTGCGCAGATGAACGACGCCATGGTCGCGAGCATTAATAGCAAGGTCGCCGTGGACGACGAACTTTACATTTTGGGTGACTTTAGCTTTAAGATGACGGCCCAAGATGCCTACGAGCTGCGCAAAAGCATCGCATGCAAGCGCGTCCATCTGCTGCCCGGCAACCACGACAAAGACTGGATGCAGCCTGCGGTAGCGGATGCCTTTATCGTCGAGCCGCCCATTTGCGTGCTCAAGATCGACCGCCAAAAAATCGTGCTGAGCCACTATCCCATGGTCGACTGGCAGGGTATGTCGCACGGCAGCTGGCATCTTCATGGGCATATCCACAGCTGCGGCGGCGCGTACAACAGGTTTAACCTCAGGCAGGGGCTGCTGCGCTATGACGTGGGTGTGGATGCCAACGGCTACGCCCCGGTGAGCCTGGAGGAGCTCAAGTCGTGGTTTGCGCAGGTCGACGAGCCGGCGTGTTGCGTTAAATGGCCGTGGTGGGTCAACGCCACGGGCGATGAGCAGGTCGAGCGCGATCTCGAAGCCTATAAGAGGGAAGTGGTGGAAGTGGTAATCCGATGACGGTCTATGTGACGGGCGATATTCACGGCGGCGTCGACATGCAAAAGCTGCGCGACTGGGAGCTTGGGGATAGTCTGACGGGCGACGACTATCTGATTGTCGCGGGCGACTTTGGCTTTCCGTGGGATTTCTCTGCCGAGGAGTGCGCCGATATCGCTTGGTTGGAGTCGCGCCCCTATACCGTGCTGTTCGTCGACGGCAACCACGAACGTTTCGATCACTGGGCGGAGCGACCCATGGAGTTGTGGCACGGTGGGCTGACGCAGCGCCTGTCGGATACCTCTCCCATACGGCGCCTGACGCGCGGCGAGGTTTTTAAACTCGACGGCTCAACGATCTTTACCATGGGCGGTGCCACGAGCGTGGACAAGGAATACCGCATTCCGTATTCCAGCTGGTGGCCACAGGAGCTGCCGGACGAGCGCAACTTTGAGGAGGCACGGACAAAGCTCGACAGCGTGGGCTGGAAGGTCGACTACGTAATCACCCACACCTGCTCTACGCACATGCTTTCGCCCACGCTCTATCCGGCGCCCGGCTGGGATTGCCCCGGCGTTGATCGACTTACGGCGTTTTTCGATGAGCTGGAAGATCGCTTGGACTACAAGCGCTGGTACTACGGCCATTTTCATCGGGATGCCAACCCGGCCGAGCGCCACACCGTGCTCTACGACTGTATCGTTCGCTTGGGTGATGAACTCCAGCCCTGGGATGTTGCGTAGCGGCAAGACGTTTGGCTACTCGGCCGTTATGGTGATGTTTTTCCGGTGCGCGTGGATAACATCCCAGCTAAAGTGCTCGACCAATTGCTCGGCGGTGCGCGGCGTGGTGTCCGGCGCGATGCCTGTTTGCCCGGCGAGCCAGCCCAGCAGTGCCTCGGGCGTGCCAAAGCGTGCGCGTAGCTCGCCCAGGTCCAGGTCGCGATCGCGCTTGGAAAGGCGGCGGCCGTCCGGCGACATGAGCAGCGGAATATGTGCGTAGTGCGGCGTGGGAAGTCCCAGCAGATGCTGCAGATAGATCTGGCGCGGCGTAGAGCCCAGCAGGTCGCATCCGCGCACGACCTCGGTGACGCCCATGTCAGCGTCGTCGACCACCACGGCTAGCTGATAGGCAAAAACGCCGTCGCTGCGGCGCACCAAAAAGTCGCCGCACTCGGTGGCGAGTGCTTCGCATTGGGCGCCGTACGTGCGGTCCACGAATTCGATTACATCGTCTGCGAGGTCGTCGACGGTGGGCACGCGCAGGCGCGTGGCCGGAGCACGCAGAACGCTGCGGCGGGCAACCTCCTCGGCAGAAAGGCCTCGGCAGGCGCCGCGGTAGATGGGCGTGCCGTCGCTGGCGTGCGGCGCGCTCGCAGCGTGGAGCTCGGCACGCGTGCAAAAACAGGGGTAGGTGAGGCTGGCGTCTTGCAGCTGGCGCAAAGCGCTCTCGTACAGGTCGAGGCGATCGTGCTGGTAGTAGGGGCCTTCGTCCCACTCGAGTCCCAGCCAAGCCAGGTCGTCAATCAGTTGAGCGGCAAGTTCCGGGCGCTTGCAGCGATCGTCCAGGTCCTCGATGCGCAACACGATGCTGCCGCCCTGGTTGCGGGCCGAAAGCCACGCGCACAGGCAGCTGAACACGTTGCCCAGGTGCATGCGGCCCGAGGGCGACGGGGCAAAACGGCCCACGACAGGTGCGGGAACGGAGGTGGGCGGCGTCGTTGGCGCGTCCGCGGCGGGCGTAGCTATGTTGCGTGCTTTGATATCCATGCGGACGAGTATAGCGCGGGGTGCGATGGGGAGGCGTCACTGTGGTCCGCAAGTTGGCCGCGCTGCGCATTGCACGCGGCTGGTTTGCGGCTCAAGGTCTCGATTGCTGCGCACTGACTTAGCCTCACAAACGACAGAAACCCCGGCAGCTCTTCGCAACTGCCGGGGTTTCCACGGAAAAGGGGGACATGATCCTCGAGCGAACGGGAAAGGGGCAACCGTTTTCGCTCAACTGCTTTATGCCCCTCGACTGGCGGCTCAATCAGCGCATGCCGCGCCCACACAAAGCCGCTACACCTGTGGCGGAGCTGTGAAGTGATATCTATTGTTGGCGCGGGATTCGGCCAAAGAGCGTCCTAAACGACAAATTTGCTGCTGTCCGTCGGTTCAACCCAATGATCCGTTTTCCTCCGTCCCCAATAGATCATTTTCTAGGTGCCGGTCGAGGGTGGGACTTTTGTCCCATTTGACGTTCCGTTGGCCCAGATATTCGTCATGTGTGCCCGCAAACGTGGGACAATGGCGATGTTGGTTTTACAGACAAAGGATGTGCCTATGAACGCCCCCGTTGCCAGTACTTGTCGGCAGCGCTGCCTGTTTGCGCGATTCGCTTCCGTCTGCGTGCTCGTCGCGCTTGCGTTGCTGCTGCTGCCTGTCGTCGCGCACGCCGACGGCTACTCCATGACCCAAACCTATATCGGCGCCACGGTTGAGGCCGATGGTTCGCTGACCGTTGTCGAGGGACGCCAGTTTGATTTCGATGACGATATCAACGGCGTGTTTTGGGAGATCAATACAGGCACCAACCAGCAGGGCGGCGCGGCGGGCGTCGATGTGCTGAGCGTCGAGGAAGACGACACCGCGTTTAACAAGGTCGACAGCGCAAACAAAGGCGACGACGGCGTTTACACGGTTGAGCAGTCCGACGGCGGCGTAAGAATCAAGGTGTTCAGCCCCCACGAGAGCGGCGACAGCGCGATCTATTACGTGAGCTACACCATGACCGGTGCGGTCATGAACTGGGCCGATACCGCCGAGCTCTACTGGAAGTTTGTGGGCGACGGCTGGTCCGCGGATTCCGATGATGTCGAGATGGAAGTGTACTTTGCAAATGCCGCCGCCGGGACGGCGGCCGTCAAGGGCGATAACTTCCGCGCATGGGGCCACGGCCCGCTGACGGGCGACGTGTCACTCGATGAGGACGAGCCCATGGTCACCTATACCATTCCCTGCGTGCATCAGGGCGAATTCGCCGAGGCGCGCATCGCCTTCCCCAGCGACTGGGTGCCGCAGCTTGCCGCCTCGGGCGAAGAGCGCATGTCAACGATTCTGAGCGAAGAGAAAGAATGGGCTGACGAAGCTAACGCCCGCCGCGCTCATGCTCGCATGATTGCCAATGCGCTTGCCGTGCTAAGTGTTGTCGCAGCGGTGGTCTTTACCGGCATAATCGTTGTGCTCAAGCTGCGCCGCCGCAAGCCCAAGCCGCTTTTCCAGGACGAA
>CABRFW010000171.1 GCA_902470265.1 uncultured Collinsella sp. | reverse complement strand
CTCGACCGAGCCGATGGCCTTCATGCGCTTCTTGCCCTCTTTCTGCTTTTCGAGCAACTTGCGCTTACGCGAGATATCGCCACCATAGCACTTGGCCAAAACGTCCTTGCGGCGCGCCTTGACGGTAGAGCGGGCAATGATCTTGTTGCCGATAGCGCCCTGAATAGGCACCTCGAACAGCTGGCGGGGGATAATCTCCTTGAGCTTGTCGCACAGACCGCGTGCCAGGCCATAGGCCTTGTCCTTGTGCACGATAAACGAAAGCGCGTCCACCTCGTCGCCCGAAAGCAAAATATCGAGCTTGACGAGCTCAGAGGGACGATACTCGTTGAACTCATAGTCGAGCGAGGCATAGCCCTTGGTACGGCTCTTGAGCTGGTCAAAGAAGTCCAGGATGAGCTCGGCAAGCGGCATGTCAAAGCGCATCTCGACCGATTTGCTCGTGAGATGGATCATGTCGGTCGTAATGCCGCGGTGCTCGATGGCGAGCTGCATGACGGCACCCGTATACTCGGGCGGGCAGATAATCTTGGCCTTGAGGTAGGGCTCCTCAATGCGCTCGATGCGCGTAGCCTCGGGCAGATCCTGCGGGCTGCGGACATCAATCATCTCGCCGTCGGTCTTGTAGACATGATAGTCCACCGAAGGGCTCGTGGCAATCAAATCCAGATTGAACTCGCGCTCCAGGCGCTCCTTGACGACCTCCATATGCAACAGGCCCAAGAAGCCCACGCGGAAACCAAAGCCGAGCGCCACCGAGGTCTCGGGCTCCCACACCAACGACGGGTCGTTGACGTGCAGCTTATCGAGCGCGTCACGCAGGTTCTCGTAGTCCTTGTTATCGATCGGGAACAGGCCCGTATAGACCATGGGCTTGGCCTCGCGGTAACCGGGAAGCGGCTCGGGGCAGGGATTCGACGCCCACGTGAGGGTATCGCCCACGCGAACGGCCTCGGGGTCCTTCAGGCCCGTGACCACGTAGCCCACCTCGCCGACCGTCAGCGCATCGACCGGGGTCTCGGCGGGACGCTTGACGCCCACGCCATCGACCAAAAAGTCGCCCTTTGCCTGCATCATGCGCAGGGTATCGCCCTTTTTGATGGAGCCGTCAAAGATGCGCACCGTGGCGACGACGCCACGATACTCGTCGAAGTACGAATCCAGGATGAGTGCCTTGAGCGGCGCGTTCGCATCGCCCTTGGGCGGAGAGATCAAAAAGACAATGGACTCCAGCAGATCGTGGATGCCCTCGCCGGTCTTGCCCGAGACACACACGGCATCATCGGCAGGAATCGCCAGGTCATCCTCGATCTCGGTCTTAACCTCGTCGGGATGAGCCGAGGGCAGGTCGATCTTGTTGATGGCCGGCACAATGTCCAGATTGGCGTTCATGGCAAGCGTCGCGTTGGAGACGGTCTGTGCCTCGACGCCCTGTGTGGCGTCGACAACGAGCACCGCGCCCTCACAGGCTGCCAGCGAGCGCGAGACCTCATAGGTAAAGTCCACGTGGCCCGGCGTATCGATCAGATTGAACTGATACGTCTCGCCATCGTCGGCGTCATAGGACACGCGAACGGCATTGGACTTGATCGTGATGCCGCGCTCGCGCTCGATATCCATGGTGTCGAGCAGCTGCGACTCCATGTCGCGTTCGTCGACGGTATGGGTGAGCTCGAGGATGCGATCGCTGATCGTGGACTTGCCATGGTCGATGTGCGCAACGATTGAGAAGTTGCGGATGTGGGAAATGTCAATTGAAGTATTCATGCGGACTATCTTACCCGAGCGGTACAAAAAATGGAGCCTGTTCCATAAAACAGGCTCCATTTATGCGCGTAATCTGTGTGGTGTGAAATTTACAACTTAGGCGTTGATGCTGTTCACGAGCTTGGCAAGACCGGACTTGCGGTTGGAAGCCTGGTTCTTGTGGATAACATGCTTGGCGGCAGCCATGTCGAGACGCTTGGTGACGGTCTTGAGGGCAGCCTGGGCCTTCTCGGCGTCGCCCTCGGCGACGGCGGACTGGACGTGCTTGGTCAGCGTCTTGAGCTCGGACTTGACAGCCTTGTTACGCATGCGAGCTGCCTCATTGGTGCGGATACGCTTCTTCTGAGACTTGATGTTTGCCACTTCTGGAGTTCCTTTCGAGTTCCTTGCAAAAAATGTATGACACCTCTGAGACACGGTGAGGTCATGCAAGCGCCTACTATAGCACGCTCCCCCTCAAAGGGATAGAACGAATTTGTCAAATAGGCAGGTATCATCACGATTTTCTCAAGATGTTCGTAATCCAGAGCAAAAGCGCGGTCTGAGAATCGGCCGAACCCTTGAGCGCGAGCTCCACATCAACGGCACCCTCGAGCGCTGCGACGAGCTCTGCCATCGAAAAGCGACGTGCCCAGGTCAGGTGATTCTTGACCTGCCAGGACTGGAGTTTGAGCGTTGCGGCCAGCTCACGACCCTGTCCGCGCGCATCGAGCGCCTTGGCAACGATAAGCTCGCGAATGCGGCCGCAGAGCAATGTGTACGTCCACACGTAGCTCTTGGCGGGCATTAGATTGAAGAGCTCGAGCGAACGGCGCATGTCACGGGCCGAGACCGCATTGAGAAAGTCCCAGGGTTGAACCTCGGCCGTTCGTACAATCCAGCGCTCAACGTCGGCAAGCTCAATCTGGGGCGCCTCGACCATCTGGGCAAGCTTAGCCAAGTCGTTATCGAGCATGCGGGTGTTCTCGCCCGAGCGCGAAACGAGCTCCTCGGCGGCCGCCGTCGAAATGGACTTTCCGTGCTGCGTCGCCATCTGCTGCACGCGGCGCGGGAGCTCCCAGCGCTTGGTACCCGAACAGTCGATCACGGCCTTCTTGTCAATCTTGGCGATTGCCTTGTACAGGCGCGTGTTCTTGGCAAGCGAGTCGGCGATGATGAGGCAGACCGTCGTGGGGCTGGGACTCGCCAGATACTCGACAAGCGGCTCGGAAATCGCTTTGGCGAGTTTTGAGCAGCCGTCAAGGATTACCAGGCGAAACTCGCTGCCCATGGGAAAGGTATTAAGCGATCCGATAATCGACTCGATATCGGGGTCTTTGGTCATATCGCGCTCGTCGAGGTTGAACTCGACCATGCCCGTCTTTTCCAGACGCGCCTTCATACGCGAGACGGCGTGGTCGCGTTTGACTCCGTCGGTACCGACAATCAGATATGCCGGCAGCAGACCGGTTTCGGACATCGCGCTCCCCTCCCGCAGGCTCTCGTGTTCGTACCGTGCCATTCTAGCCCACGGGCTTATCCCGCGCCAACGGCAGCATCACGGTCGCTGGCATCGCATGGCAAATCCGGTTACGGTCGGCGAGACGGTGATGTCTCCTTGTTCGATGGTGCATGCGAACGCGCCGCCCGCATCGCGAACGGCATCGATGCAGGCATCGGATGGATGGCCGTAGCGGTTGCCCTCGCCCGCACTCGCGATAGAGAGCTCGGGCTTAAGCGTTTCCAGCAGGTCAGTGTCGACGGATACTTTTGAGCCGTGATGCCCCAGCTTGAGCACATCGATATCGCCCACCTCCTGTACAAACTCGCGCTCCTGATCGAGCTCGGCATCACCAGTCAACAGCATACGCAAGCGCTTTCCTTCCTGAGCATAGGAGAGCAGCAAGACAAGCGAGTCCTCATTGCCCTCACCATCCACCGTGTCAAACGGCCACATCACACGAGCCCGAAATGCGCCGATATCGACCGTGTCTCCGCGAGCTACCTGCCGATACGTTACACCCGGGCGATTCAAGACCTCAGTAGGCGCGCCGTCCAGCGCATCGGCCGCGACCGCAATGGTTCCAACCGAAAACTGATCGAGTACGTCGGGAAGACCACCCCAATGATCTTCATCCCAATGCGTCACGAAGACGGCATCGATATGGTGCACGTTATTGCGAACCAACGCCGATACCACGCGCTCATCAAGCCCACAGTCGACGAGCGCCACAGCGCCACCCTGACGAACCAGAATCGCATCGGCCTGACCAACATCGAGGACCG
>CABRFW010000170.1 GCA_902470265.1 uncultured Collinsella sp. | reverse complement strand
ACGGACAACCTTGTCGACGTTCTGGAGCTGCAGTTCCTCGCCGTCCTGGCCCTCGATCACCACATTTTGCAGATCGAGTACCTTGACGTTTTGCGCAATGATGCCCTGACACACCATGGGCTCAACGCCGCAGGCCATGGCCGGGACAAAGGGCTCGGCATCCGGCGCGAAGGTCACGTGGACATCCTGGAACGTCAGGCGCGTTACTTTACTCTCGGGCAGGCCCGTGATGTAGGCAGCGGCCGCGTGGCAGTTAGTGGCCTCGATATCGCAAAACGTCGTGGCACCAAAGCCGGGCGTGCGGTCGTCGACAGGCAGCGTCTCGCGAGACTGCACGTAATCGGTCTTGCCGTCCTTGTCGCAGAAGTAGAAGGAGTTGACCACGAAGGGCGTGAGCACCTCATCCATGCGAATGTGCTCAAAGGTAATGCCCTCGTTGACGGCATCCTTGCCGCGCCCGCGGCGGGTCTTGACGCGCAGGCCGCGGTCGGTGCGCTCAAAGAGGCACTTGCTCACGGTAAGGTCCTTGATGCCGCCGGCAGCCTCGGATCCCAGCACCACGGCACCATGGCCGTCGTGCATGTAGCAGTGCGAGATCAACACGTCGTGCGTGGCGGGACGAAGCTCGGGCTCAATGCCCAGCTTGCCGCTCTTGATGGCGATGCAGTCGTCGCCCACCGAGAACTGACAGCCAAGGATGCGGACAAAGCCGCAGCTCTCGGGATCGAAGCCGTCGGTGTTGTGGGAGTTCTTGGGACCCTCGATTGACAGGCAGAGCGCGTCGACATGCTCGGACAGGACGGGATGGATATTCCACGCTGGGCTGTTGCGCACGGTAAAGCCGGCAAGGCTCACGTTTTGGCACTCGGACAGGAAGATCATGCGCGGGCGGGCGACCTCACGACCCTCCTCCGGGCGAAAGATGTTCTTAAAGTCCTTGTTCCACCAGTTGTCCTCGGCAAAATCAGTCTGACCGTCAATCGCGCCGCGGCCATAGATACACACGTCGTGCACGCTCAGACCCGTAAAGGTAGAGCAGTAGGTCGAGAAACTCTCGCCCTCCCAGCGGCCCAGGGGCAGCATATCGGTGCCGGCATACCCGGCGCCCTCGTCGCCTGTGACCGTGCCCGGAATGTAGGCAAGCGCCGCGCGATCGTGACGGGCCAACAGCACCGCTCCCTCGGCGAGCTCGATGTTGATATTGCTCTTAAGGAAGAGGGACTTGATGCGATAACTACCGGCGGGGATCAGCACGCGCCCGCCCTTGGGGCAGGCCATGATGGCAGCCTGGATGTTGGTGGTGTCGTCGTGCTCGGCATCGCCCTTGGCGCCACAGTCGCGAACGTTGATGGTAAAGGGCTCAGCCGGCGTGGTGACACCTACGCTCAGCTCACGCTCGCCACAAACAAAACGAACCAGGTTGCGCTTACTAGGGGTCAGGCCGTCGACATAAGTCTCGACCGTATTAGTGGTACCGGCGGGCTCGTCGTTGACAAAGATCTCCCACGTATCGGCACAGGTAAAGTAGCCGCCGTCGTCAAGCTCGATCACGGCCGCACGGGCGTTGCGCCAGATAACGTTCGTCTCCATGGATTTCTCCCTCAAAAAGATGCTCTAAAGGCAAATTGTACGCTGTTAAAAAAGGGCCGTGCCTGCCGGCGGAATTCCGGTGGCACGGCCCTGTGATTTGGACGATTTGTCGGCCTTACTCGGCGGGGGTTACGCTACCGTCCTGGAAGCCAACGTTGTTGTGGGCAAAGCAGTCCTCGTACTTAAAGCCGGAGAGCTCCTCGCAAAGCGCCTTGACCTCGGGCTTGACGTCGGCCATCTTGCCGCCCTCCTTGACGCGGCGGATCTCGTCGCAAAGGACGTCGCACTGCTCCTTGTCGATCTTGATGCCGCGGGCAAGGACAGCCGCGAGCAGGAAGAAGCCGGCGCAGCCGATGAGCATGTAGCCGCAGATGTACAGAGGCACGGTGGCGGGCTGGGTCACGGCGTCGCTGTTGCCGGCGGTCTGAATGAAGCCGGAGGCAGCAAGGACGATGGCCCATGCGTTAACGGCGATAGCCTGGGCGATCTGCTGACAGAGCTGCTGAGCGGAGCTGTAGATGCCCTCGCGACGACGCAGGGTGATGAGCTCATCGACATCGGGGTGTAGTTGAGCAGAACATCGGGCAGGTACTGGAAGCCGACGTAGAAGAACTTCCAGATGGCGAAGATGATGGGGTAGGCGATCATGGCGATGGCGACCGTGGAGGTGCCGTTAATCTGACCAAAGGCGAAGTAGTTGTAGGCAATGATGCACGCAGCGCAACCGACATTTGCGAGGTACCAAGACTTGTGGAAGCCCTTCTTGGCCATGAGGGCGACCCAGATGGCGGTGCAGACGATAGCGACGACCTTGCCAGGCATCTCCATCACGGACTCGTAGGACTTAGGAATCTGCAGGCAGTAGACGATGAAGAAGGACAGGCAGGCAGACCAGCAGGCAGCAGCGAGCTTCGTGGAGACCTGTGCGTACAGGACCTTGCGGAAGGACTTGTTGCGGAAGGTGGAGATAACGTCGATGAAGAACTTCTTGATACCCTCGCCGACGCTCTCGATCTTCTCCTGAGCGACCTCCTCGGGGGTGTGCTCCCACGTGGACAGGTACACACAAAGCAGCGAGATTGCCATGACCGAAGCGTTGACCGTAGCGATGATGAAGTAGCTGAACGGGTTGGTCTCGCCGAAGGTGCCAAAGCCGAAGCCCACAAGTGCAGCCATCAGGAAGCCGGCGGCGTTACCAAAGAGATGCTTGTAGCCGGTGAGGTACGTACGCTCCTTAAAGTCGTCGGTCATCTCAATGGTAAGCGGCGACAGGTTGGCGGTGCAGAACGTGTACGCGACGTTGTAGATCAAGTACAGCACAAAGTAGTACGGGAAGCCAAACGGCGTAGCCACGAAGATGAGCGGCTCGGCGATCATCATCGGGATGGCCAGCAAGATCCAGAAACGACGACGACCAAAGATGCGGCCAATCTTGGTGGCATAGAAGTTATCGGCCACAAAGCCCATCAGCGGGCAAAGAATGGCGTTGACATAGATGGCAAACGAGCTGATCAGTGCAGCCTCGCCTGCGGACAGGCCACACTCCGTGGACAGGAACAGCACCATGTAGCTGTGCGTAAAGGTCAGGGCACCGGAATTGAGCATACCGCCCATACCAAAGCCCAAGCGCGTCCAGAATGTGATCTTACGCTTTTTTCCGATCTTATTAGTCATCGAGCTCCCTCTCTTTTCTCGATTGTCTTGCAGCAAGACATTGGAGTCCACACTGACATCTGTCTGCCCAGCGTTCAGGGTGAACGTTTAGTTAGATTATGCGCGATTGCTTACGACAGGTGAACGTTCACTTGAATAATATCCTTGAACGGTCGATTTTTACCGCTGAACGGACACAATTGAGATCCTCACACCTATTTTCTGCTGGTAAGGGTGCCATGCTGGACAGCCATGAGATAGGTGAACGTTTATCAGATTTTCCAACATATTCACTTAACCACAAAACGAAACCCCGCCGGGAACACTCCCGACGGGGCCGACGACATAGCGCTACGCTTGGGTGCATTTGCCACTACAGGCAGACGCCGTCCTTCCAGATGCTGATCTCGTGACAGCCACGGCGCTCGGCACTCGTGAGTTTACCGCTCGCCGTCTGTAGCACCAGCTGGTACAAATCGCGGGCGGCCTCGTCGAGCGTGCGCTCACCCGTGGCAATCACGCCGGCGTTAAAGTCCATCCAGTTGGCCTTGTGGTCGCACAGACGCTGATTGGTGAACACCTTGAGGGTAGGCGCCGGCGCGCCAAACGGTGTGCCGCGGCCGGTCGAGAACAGAATCACGTGGCAGCCGGCAGCCGTCAACGCCGTGGTGGATACCATGTCGTTGCCCGGACCGCACAGCATGTTCAGGCCGTGTTTATTTGCCTGGCCGGCATACGGCAGCACGTCGACGATGGGGGCAGATCCGCCCTTTTGCACGCAGCCGCAGCTCTTGTCCTCGAG
>CABRFW010000169.1 GCA_902470265.1 uncultured Collinsella sp. | reverse complement strand
GCAACCTGTCCATCTTGCGCGCGCTCAACCCCATCCGCGGCATCATGTTCCTGTTCTCGCCCATCAACCACTCGGGCATTATGGTGCTCGGCTTCGTCTTTCTGTCGACGACCGGCGCCGAGGCCCTCTACTCGGACATGGGCCACGTTGGCAAGGCAAACATCTATGCATCCTGGCCGTTTGTTAAGGCGGCCCTTATCCTCAACTACCTGGGTCAGGGTGCTTGGCTGCTCGCCAACAATTCCAATCCCCAGATGCTCGCGATGGATATCGTCAACCCGTTCTATATGATGCTTCCCGAGCCCCTGCGCCCCTTTGCCATCGTGCTTTCGGCCGTGGCGGCCATCATCGCCTCGCAGGCGCTCATTACCGGCTCGTTCTCGTTGGTTTCGGAGGCAACGCGCCTCAACCTTATGCCGCACCTGCGCATCCACTACCCCAGCGACACCAAGGGCCAGCTTTATATTCCACTCGTCAACAACATCATGTGGGTCGGCTGCATCTTCATCGTGCTGCTGTTCCAGAACTCCGAGCGTATGGAGAGCGCCTATGGCCTCGCCATTACCGTGACCATGCTCATGACCACGACGCTTTTGACGAGCTATATCGCCGGCATCCTCAAGCACAAGCTGGGTGCCTGCGTCTTCGCCCTGCTCTTTGGTGCCATTGAGCTGTGCTTCTTCGCTTCGTGCCTCACCATGTTCTTTGACGGCGGCTACGTCATGATCTTCCTGGCCGCACTGCTGTTTGGCCTTATGTATGTGTGGCGTCGCGGCACCGCCATCGAGCGCACGCAGACGATTCTGCTGCCCGTCTCCAAGTACATCGACCAGCTCAACCGCCTGCGCAACGACGAGACCTACCCCGTGCTCGCCGACAATCTGGTGTTCCTCACCAACAGCCCCGACCCGCTCACGCTCGACCGCGACGTGCTCTATTCCATCCTGGACAAGCATCCCAAGCGCGCCAAGGCATATTGGTTCATCAACGTGCACGTTACCGACGAGCCCTATACGCACGAGTATTCCGTTGAGACCTTTGGCACAGACTTCCTGTTCCGCGTACGCTTGGACCTGGGCTTTAAGGTCAATCAGCGCATCAACACCTACCTGCGTCAGATCGTTGGCGACCTGATGGCATCGGGTGAGTTGCCGCCGCAGCATCACACCTACTCTATCTACGAGACACGCGGCAACGTGGGCGACTTCCGCTTTTGCATGCTGCGCAAGATGCTTGCCCCCGAAACGGACATCAACCGCAACGACCATCGCGTCATGGCCATCAAGTACGCCGTCCGCCGCGCCTGCGGAAGCCCGGCGCGTTGGTATGGTCTCGAGAACTCGGCCATCATCATTGAGTACGTACCGCTCTTTGCCCGCATGCGTCCGGCAGTCAAGCTCGTACGCACCCAGGTGCCGCTCGAGATCCTGATCGAAGAGGCCGAGGAAATGGAAGTCGACATCTTCTCGGACGACCTGGTCAACGGCAACGAAGCCGGTAAGGACATGAATGTCGATCCCACCGAGCTGCTCGAGAGCGTCGCCGATACGCCCGAGCAACAGCAACTCGACGGACTCGAAAGCACCCAGCTCAACGACGCCAACTTCTAACACGCCACCAGCCATTGACGACAACGGTCCCGCATCTCATGGGAGATGCGGGACCGCTTTGCATTGCAGTAAAGCTATCGGCTACGAACGGCGCGGCTCGGGAACCACGAGCCTATCGGGGCTCGCGTCCTCGGCATCCATCAGGCTCACGTAGCGAATCGACGGATCCCCATACATCGCGTAGTAATAATTGCCCGTGCGCGCGCTAAAGCATCCGGTGTAGATAGTCTTCTCGAACTTGCCATCGCCCATCCTGGACGCCCCCTCAATCATCACCACGCCCTCGAGCGAGCGGAACATGCGGACGACGTTTTCGGTCTCGCTCTCCTTTTGCGGGTAATTGGCATTGAGGTACGCCGCCTTTACAAAACGGCTCGGCGAATAGCAATCACCCGGAATACCGCGCATGCCGGCACCCGCGCCATAGGGCTTAAGCTCGGCGCCACGCCATGTCGCCGTCTGCGGAAAATCGCTTGTGGCCGTGATATAGGTGCGCAGGTTTTCCATGTGCCACGGGAAGGTGGGCTGATTGGCAAGGGTGTCGACCGGATCGTCGTATACATGCAGGCCGTCAGCCATCATCTCGACCACGATGCTACGCTGGCTGTCGCCGATAATCCAATGGAGCAGCGACACGCCCAGCCCCTCTCCGGCAGATTTGGCGACAATCACCGTATCGCGCAGCGCGGCCTCGACCTCATCGACCGTCGAGAACGTCGCTGCCACCCAGAGGGGAAACTCGTAGGCCGCGATATTGGTCTTGCCGTCGACAGGGCCCTCGGCATACTCGGCATAGCCGGGAAAGTTGAGTCCCGCCACAGCCAGACCCGCATCGTTACCGCAATCGAAAAACATGGGATAGTTCTTGTAATCGATGCACATACCGATCACCGCGTGTGCCGCTGTCGCGTCGTCGATAAACGAATACGGAATGTGAAACCCGCGCGGCATCACGCGAACCTGTTGGCCGTAGTCAAAGCTCCAGTCGAGGTTGCGGCCCAGATACATGTGGCCAGAATTATCGGTAAATCGAATACTCGTACACATAGCGCCTCCTAGCTTTACGTTCTCGCTAAGTTCATTGTCACCAAACAAAAAGGCGCTAAACACAAAAGCCCGGACATGACAACAATGTCACGCCCGGGCTATTCAAGCAGGATAAACTCAACCAAGTTAACCCCGCAGGTCGTCTAAGGGGTCAAAGTGCCGCAGATTGCCACGAAAGAGGAGCGAAGCGTACTTAAGGTACGCGAGCGACGATTGAGCGGCAAGGTGCGGTGCTTTGGTCCCCTTAGACCAACTTTCCAAGACAGTGGTCAATCATGTGCTGAACCATCTGTGCCTCGAAGCCCACAAAGTCCTGCTTGCGCTCGCGCATCTTGCCGTCGACGATCTGGTCAAAGGCAACCTTGCACTTGATATAGCGCGTGGACTTGGTGGTCTCCTCGTGCGTCAGGCAGCTCTCCTCCATCTTGCTGGCACCCAGACCAAACACCAGACGGGGGTTATAGAGCACGTGGGGCTCGCCGGCATCGTCCAGGTAGACACAGACCTTCTTGGTGACGCCGATCTGGTTGGCGGCAAGGCAGCCGGCATCGTCGAGCGACTTGATGGTATCGATCAGGTCCTGTGCCACCGACTCGTCCTCGACGGTCGCGACCTCGCAACGCTGGGACAGGATAGCCTCGTCGTGGCAGAGCTCTTTAATCATACGTTCCTCCATAGGGGTCGTTGTAACTGCTTAAGTATACGGTACCCACACATTTTCATACGGAAAATACCGCCCGTCCGCTACAAAGCGCCGAACATCAACATGTGAGGAACAGCAAGGTTGTAAAGGCGATATAGTGAGTGAGTTCGTGTCAATCGGCCTAAACTCGGGGCCGAACAAGGAAAGGGTATGCATGGACGAACTATTTCACGTCAGCGAGCGCAAGTCCACAATCGGGACCGAACTTCGCGCTGGACTGACAACGTTCCTGGCAATGGCCTACATCATTGCCGTCAACCCCGCGGTGCTCTCGGGCGCCGGCATCGATGCGGGAGCGCTCGCCTGCGCCACTTGCCTGGGCGCCGGCATCATGACCATCTGCATGGGCATCTTCGCCAACCGCCCGCTCGCCTGCGCTTCGGGCCTGGGCATCAACGCCATGATCGCGGGCATCGCCACCACCATGTGCGGCGGCGACTGGCACGTGGCCATGAGCGTTATCTTCCTCGAGGGTATCGTCATCTTGCTGCTCGTCCTGTGCGGCCTGCGCGAGGCCATTATGGACGCCATCCCCGTGGTCCTGCGCCACGCCATCTCCGTGGGTCTGGGCCTGTTCATCGCCATGATCGGGCTGTGCGACGCCGGTATCATCACCGCTGGTGCCGGTACGCTCGTCGGTCTGGGCGACATCGCCTCCCCCACCTTTATCGTCGGCATCATCTCCATCATCGTGACGGTTGCCCTGGCTTCCCGCAACGTGCCGGGCTCGCTGCTCATCGGCAT
>CABRFW010000168.1 GCA_902470265.1 uncultured Collinsella sp. | reverse complement strand
ATCGAGAAAGGGCGCTGGGGATTCGAACCCTCAAAAAAGGAGGCATCCTTTCGGACGCCTCCTTTCAGTGGGCTGATTATTCTTGCGCCCTACACCTCGGGCGCCTTGGCTACGGTCTCGCTCTCTGCCGTGAGTGGCCGGTTGTCGATGCGGCGGCCCAGGCGGTCGAGCTTCACAAGGAGCCACTCGATGGGATTGGGCCCCGAGCCTTCCTCGTCGGCAACCAGGTCCATGACGGCGATCTTGGTGCCGTCCTGCTTGAGCGTAACGCTGCCCACTTTGTCGCCCACATGCACCGTGCCCGAAAGATCGTCGTAGCTAACCTTTTCGGTCACCTCGCCGGCAAGGGAAAACACGGTCGCTTGCGCTGTGGGATCGGCGAGCGTGGCGTCGATCGTCTTATCCGTCCAGTCGGTTTGACCAATGCGTGCCATAAGCGGGTTGCCGTTGGCGGTCTTTTCCTGCGTGTTGGCGATTGCGACCGTCACCTTGTGACCGTAGTACCAATTGGCAAGGGCGGCGGTATCGGTAAAGCGCTGATCGGTGGTGGTGGAGTTCAAAATAACGGTGTAGATCTCGTCGCCGTCGCGGTTGTAGGCGCTCGTAAAGCAATAGCCTGCATCGTCGGTGGTGCCAGTCTTGCCACCGATGTTGCCATCTTGGCCCAGCAAATAGTTATGCGTGTCCATGGAATGCGAATGGTCGGTGCCGTCGGCGCCCGTGACCTCGATCCAGGAATCCTCGCTCGCTACGACCTCGCGGATCGTGTTGTTTTTCATGGCCTCCTGCATCATCAGCGCTACGTTGTGTGCGGTTGAGTGCATATCGCCAGCCCACTCATCAAAGTCCAGACCATGCGGGTTTTCAAAAAGCGTGCCGGTGCAGCCGAGCTTCTTAGCGCGCTCGTTCATGGCCTTCACAAATGTGGCCTCGGCGTCTTTGGTCTTAGGGTCGATTTTCTTGCCCACATATTCGGCGAGCACGATGGCGGCGTCGTTGCCCGAGGGAATCATCAGGCCGCGCAGTGCCTGCTCCACGGTAAGCTCGTCGCCTTCGAGCAAGCCGGCGGTCGAATTACCCACGGTGGCTGCGGCGTTGCTCACCGTGACCTTCTCGTCCATCTTGCAATTCTCGACGGTTAGGATTGCGGTCATGACCTTGGTGATCGAGGCGATTTTGACCTGCCCATCGGCGCCGCGCCCATAGTAGACGGTGCCGTCTTTGCCCATGACGAGGGCATTGGTCGCATCGATATCGGGCAGGTTTTCGGCCGAGATGCCGCGCGCATCGGCGGTTTTGCCGCAAACATTGTCGGTCGTGAGCACTTGGGCGCCGGCGACGGTGGGCGCGCCAGCGGCAAGGGCGATAGCGCAGACAAAGCCGGCGGCAAGCTGGGCTGAGCGCTTTGCAAAAGAGGTGAGGGACTTCACAGATTTCGCTTTCGACGGGATGGTCTCTTCTGAAACTAGAGTATATCGTTTGCCGGCGTCGGCGATCATCGCGTGCGTGCGTGGTCCACATCCGCGCTCGAACGGGCACAAGGGTGCTTAAGGCCGACTTAATCACCCACGCTTGTTGTGTGTGGCGTGCGTCGCCTCGGGCATAATGGAGCGCGAGAGGAGCACGCATGAACGAGCGCATTTTGGTAGTTGATGACGAAAAGGCCATCGCCGACTTGGTTGGTATCTACCTAACCAAAGAGGGCTTTGATGTCCAGATTGCCTATAGCGGGGCCGATGCTGCCAAGGCGATTTTGGAGCAGGAGTTCGATCTGGCGCTGCTTGATGTCATGCTGCCCGATATCGATGGCTTTGAGCTACTGCGTACGATCCGTTCCAGCCATACCTATCCCGTGATCATGCTGACGGCGCGCGATGCCCAGCAAGACAAGATCGGGGGCCTTTCGCTTGGCGCGGACGATTACGTGGTTAAGCCGTTCCGTCCGCTGGAGCTCATCGCGCGCGTGCACGCTCAGCTTCGCCGCTACACCAGCTACGGTAGCCGTGCACAGGCGGCCGAGTCGCCGACCATTCAGCTCGACGGCTTGGAGATCAACCGCGACGCTCGTTCCGTGACGGTGGACGGTGCGCCGGTACGCCTCACACCCACCGAGTATTCAATCTTGCTGTATCTGGTCGAGCATCGCGGCAGCGTGGTGGCCGTGGAGGACCTGTTCCGCGCGGTGTGGAACGAGGACTTTATGCCCGGCTCCAACAATACGGTGATGGTGCATATTCGCCACCTGCGCGAAAAGATCGGCGACGACGCACAAAAGCCACGCTTTATCAAAAACGTCTGGGGCGTCGGCTACATCATCGAATAACGCTTTTCGCTTGTGAGGATCTTGATATGACAAAAGACGATAGGCAAGCGTTCGAGGTGCCCGATCGGCTCTTTGAATACGTGAGGTCGGTCGTCGACAACCGCGCGCTTGCAACGGTGCTGCTCTTTTTGCTGAGCCTGCTGCTGATTGGCATCGACAACATCGTCGGAATCTTGGCGGTGCTGCTTGTCGGCTTTTTGCTGATCGATCGATTTGAGATCGTGTGCCGCTGCGTGGTGATTGGCGGCGCCGCGTGGGCCATGACGTTGGCGATTGGCGCCATGGCGCTCGGCGGCATCGAAGGGCCGGTGTTGTTCGATGCCGGCTTTGTATTCAACATGCTTGGCTTTGTGCTGGCGCTTGCCGCGTGCGTGCTGTTCTTGTGTGGCCGCGCCCTGTACTACCAGGGCTACGAGCAGGGCGAGCAGCATGCCGATTGTGTGCTGGCCGCTCGTATTCAAGATCGCCTGATCGATCACCCCGACACCTGGGATAACATCGACGGCGACTTCTTGGAGGTCGAGGGCGCCCTTAACCGCGTACGTGACCGTGAGCGCAAGGTGCAGCAAGCTCTGCGTGACGAGTCGCATCGCAAGGACGATTTGGTCACGTACTTGGCACATGACCTACGCACCCCGCTTGCCAGTGTGGTGGGCTATCTTTCGCTGCTGCAAGAGGCTCCCGAGCTGCCGGTTGAGCAACGTGCGCGCTTTACGGGCGTGGCGCTCGACAAGGCGCACCGGCTCGATGCGCTCATCGAAGAGTTCTTCGATATCACGCGCTTTGACTTCCACGATATCGTGCTCACGCGCGGCTATGTTGATCTGGGGTTGCTGCTGGCTCAGGTGGCTGACGAGTTCTATCCCATCCTCAACGAGCAGCATAAGGAAGTCCAAGTTGATATTCGCGAGGACCTGACGGTGCTCGTGGATGGCGACAAAATGGCTCGCGTGTTCAACAACATCATGAAAAACGCTATTGCCTATAGCTATGAGGGCTCGACCATCACGATCGAGGCCAGACGCCGGGACGGCGGTGGCGTGCGCGTGCGCTTTATCAATCAGGGCGATCCCATCCCTGAGGCAAAGCTCAAGGTGATCTTTGAGAAGTTCTATCGCCTGGATGCGGCGCGTGCGACCAATCGCGGCGGCGCTGGACTGGGGCTTGCCATCGCCAAGGAGATCGTATGCGCGCACGGCGGTACCGTTGCATGTGAATCGACGCCCGAACACACGATATTCACCATCGAGCTGCCCGCCGCATAGCCAGCGTGCCCTTACAAACACTTGACAATGCGCTCACGTGCATATGAGCCGCGATTTCTACTATCGATACTGCTGAATTGATATTGATGTGGAGGTATGCGGTATGACGGCTGCTGCGGCTGTGGAGCCCACGGAGCTTGAAGAACTCATGAAAGCGCAGGCCGAGGCCGCGCACGAGCGCGAGGTTGGGGATGCGACTCGCCCCACGGCAGAGGATCTTGCCGCCTCGCCGACGCGAATCGATGTCGAGGGCCTCGACCTGTTCTATGGCGACCATCATGCGCTCAAGGACGTGAATATCAAGATCCGCGACAAGCAGATCACCTCGTTCATCGGGCCTTCGGGCTGCGGAAAGTCCACGTTGCTGCGCTGCTTTAACCGCATGAACGACGGCATCAAGGATTGCCGCATCGAGGGCAAGATTGCGCTCGATGGTCAAGATATCCTGGGCGACTATGACATCTGCCGCCTTCGCCAGCGCGTGGGCATGGTGTTCCAGCGCCCCAACCCGTTTCCCATGAGCATCTACGACAACGTCGCGTATGGTCCGCGCGG
>CABRFW010000167.1 GCA_902470265.1 uncultured Collinsella sp. | reverse complement strand
CCGCCGCGACGGCGGCCCTGTACTCGGCGAGGAGGTCGTCGCGCGTCTCGGCGGCCGCCTCGACCTCGTTCCTCAGCGCCGCAAGCGCCCGGATGCCGCCGTCGTCGGCGGGCCGGACCTTGTCGAGCCACCTGAGGAAGCCGTACGTCCAGTACTTCCGGGGATTGCCGGCCGGCGTCGTGCCGCCGTAGGCGTAGCCGCGGCGGGCCAGGAACGCCAGGAGCCGCTGCTTCGCCGCCGCGAGCCTCGCGGTCGCCGCGTCGTGGGCCCCGGCGAGGTCCCTGAGCCCCTCGATCTCGGGGGACGGCACCCATACCGGGGAGATATCGTGCGACAGTATCGCCTTGGCCATCCTGGCCGCGTCGTTGCGGTCGTTCTTGGACGAGAGGTCTGCCGCCGACCTCGGGACCTTGGAGACGGCCGCGACGACGCAGTCGACGCCGAGCCCGGAGAGCTCCCTCTGCGGGGCGAAGCCGAGGTAGCCGCTCTCGTAGGCGGCGAGCGACGGGCCGGGGAAGCCCGACATCCACTCCGCGACCTCGCCCCAGGGGTTGCCGCGGAACCTCCTCGTCACGGCCTCGCCCGTCTCCGCGTCGAGCGCGCAGACGGTGGTGGACCTGAGGTGTACGTCCATTCCGAAGGCGGTAGAATATCTAGGCACGGGAGCCTCCCAACCTCGTTGCGGCGCGGCTGCGCCTCTGGCACTTCAACAACATTGTCGCAGCCCCGACCCGCGGTCACGAGCGGGGGCTCCTGTCGTTTCCGTGCCCCTGGATTGGGTCATAGTGTCTGACTCTGCCATAACATCGGCATTTCTTTGGTTGTCGATGTAGTCATTGGGGACGTTCTTGTTCGACTAGTCGTTTAAGAACGTCCCCAATGACTACCTTGCATCAATCTAATAAGTTGCGGTGAGATAGTTCTTGAACTGGCCTTTTTTGAGGCTAAACAGGAACTATCTCACCGCAACTGCGTTGAGCGTTTTTTGGCGGCTGGTTTACTTGCTTGCGAACAGCCAGACTAGGATGATCACCAGGATTGCGGCGACGATGATGACGATGGCGCCGGTGAATTTGATGCGTGAGTCGCGGGTACGCTCGCGCACCGCGTCCTCGGTGGCCTCGAGCTGGGCGACTTCTTGCTCGGTCTCGGCGTGTTCGGCTTTGTCTCGGGCCAAGGATCCTGCAAGCGACTCAGTGATCTCTGGATGGTCATGCACCTCGGTCGCCTGCTCGATGATCGACTGTGCATGTGCGACATCTGCTTGGGCGTTGGCGATGCTTTGCTCTTGGTCGCGGCGTGCCTTGTCCTCGGCGGCTATCTTCTCGCGCAGTTCGCGCTGGCGCGTCGTGGCGGCAGTTTTCGCCGTCTGCAGCTCGTCGCGCGCGGCATCGGCCTCAGTCGTCACGGCTTGGTGTGCGCGTTTGGCTTCGGCAATGGGGGCTTGAGCCTGCTCGACGGCCTGCTCGGCTGCGGCAAGCGAGTGCTCAAGGTCGGCGGTGATGCGCGGGACATCTTCTTCGGCTTTTCGCAGGGCATCTGCCGTGTCGGAGATCTGCATCGAGAGCTCGCTGGTGCGCACCGTATAGTTGGCGGGATTTGCCGAGGGATTGCGTTGCAGCTCGGCATACTCATGACGCAGCGTCTCGAGCTGGGCGCGCGTGGCGTCGACGGTTTGTCGTGCGGCCGCAATGCCGGCGTCTCGCTCGGCCTTCACCTTGTCGCGGATGCGCTTGGAATCCTCAAGACGTCGAACGAGGCGGTTGCCGGTCTCGCGAGAGCTTGCCTCGCGGGCCTCCGCGGCGTCGAGCGCGGCCTTCAGGCGGAGCTCAGTCGCGTCATCCTCTGTCTTCATTTGTTCGAACTGACCCTTGAGCTCTGTCGCTTTGGCGGCGTGGGCATCACGGTCAATCTCGGCTGCCGCGGCGGCCTTTTGCGCTGTAGCAATCGCTTGGCGCTGGTCGGCGACGATCTGGTCGTAGCGGCCTGCGATATCCTGGCGCGTCTCGAGTTCCTCGGCCTGATCGGCAATGCGCTGCTCAAGTTCGGCCAGGTGGGCGCGGGCATCGGCAAGTGCCTTTTTCGCGGCGTTCATCTCGCGCATGGCCGAGGCGCCCTGGGCGATAAAGGTGCCCACGGCGTTCGCGGTGTTCGAGACAGCGGTCCCCAGATCGCGGCTCGCGGCGGGGGAGTGCGGGGCGGTCGGGCGAGTGGTGTCGGCAGCGTCCGCATCGGCAGTCTGCGGCGCGGCGATATTGCCGGTACCGCCCTCGACCACAGAAAAGCCTGCTGCGTGCGGATCGACCGCATCGGCGCCAATCGTGGGGTGCTCGAGCTGGAGAAACGAGGGCATGGTACTGCCCTGGTCGGCAACCGGAGTCTCGCCGGGCACAAAGGTCGAGGCCGCCTCGGCGGCCTCCTCTTCCTCGGCATCAATATCGGCATCGGCGACGGCGTCTTTCATCGCTTTGACGGCATCCATCATGGAGTCCATGACGGCATCGAGCTCTTCTTCCGAAGACACCTCGATGGGGCCTGCCGCCTGTGGCGCGGGGTCTGTGTCGGGTTCGGCATCGCTCGGCTCCGGCTGCTCGCTTTCGTCATGCTCGACAGTATCGTCTGTGTCTGTTGCTTTATCCGCATCGGCGTGCACATCTGCGGCAGCGTGCACATCTGCGGCAGCGGGCGCATCTGCGGTGGCGGGCGCATCGGTGGAGGCGTCGACGCAGGTAGGAGTATCGCAGTCGTCGACGGCGTCTGCGGAATGATCAATATGCTCTTGAGTCTGGGGGTCCAGCTCGTCTGTCATAGGCATGTGCTCCTCATCGTTGTTTGTCACCCTATGATAAGGTCTCGCGCCGACATCCCGCGCGCCGCAGCAAAGTTTCAAAACGTGTTCGATGGCTCGATCTGATAACAATAACTCGGTCGTTTTATCCAGTTTGTACTTGACAATCCCTTCGCCGAAAGACGTTGCGCCGTTCGCCTACCATGGGCTTTATTTTTCACTTGAAGAAGCTAAAGTTGCATTTCAGCTTTTGGCGCGTGAAGTTGGATGCGCGCAGTCGGCGGGCGTGCCCGTCGCGATTTGAAAGGACTTTGTATGGGACTTTTCACTGGTAAGACCGTGATCGTCACCGGCGGCGGCAAGGCCACACTTAAGGACGGTTCCGCTGGCTCCATCGGCTACGGCATCGATATCGCATTTGCCAAGGAGGGCGCGAACCTCGTCATCACCGGCCGCAACGTCGCCAAGCTCGAGGCTGCCAAGGAGTCTCTCGAGGCCGAGTACGGTGTCAAGGTTCTGCCTGTTCAGGCCGATGTCTCGGCTGGTCAGGACAACGAGGCCGTCGTCCAGAACGTCATCGACAAGGCCATTGAGGAGTTCGGCCGCATCGACGCCGTCGTCAACAATGCTCAGGCTAGCGCCTCGGGCGTGACCATCGCCGATCACACCATGGACCAGTTTAACCTGGCCATTTACTCTGGCCTGTATGCCACCTACCTGTACATGCAGAAGGCCTATCCGCACCTGAAGGAGACCAAGGGCTCCGTGGTCAACTTTGCCTCGGGCGCCGGCCTGTTTGGCAACTATGGCCAGTGCAGCTATGCTGCCGCCAAGGAGGGCATCCGCGGCCTGACCCGCGTTGCCGCCAACGAGTGGGGCAAGGACGGCATCAACGTCAACATCGTGTGCCCGCTTGCTTGGACCGCTGCGCTCGAGAACTTCCAGGATGCCTATCCCGAGGCGTTCAAGGCCAACGTCCACATGCCGCCGGCTGGTCACTACGGCGACGTCGAGAAGGAAATCGGCCGCGTGGTCGTTCAGCTCTGCGGTCCCGACTTTAAGTACATGAACGGCGAGACCGTCACCCTCGAGGGCGGCATGGGCCAGCGGCCGTAGGGGTTACGCGGTTTTACCAAACCGCGTAACGGCTCGACGCTGCGCGGGCCGCATTTGGACAATCTGACGTTCAACTTCAAGGGCGCGACCAGAAGGTCAGCGCCCTTTCGTTTCACGTCACCTTGTCTCAAATGCGGCCCGCTCGCTGCCGTTGCCAAGACATCGGTGTTGCCTTGCTTCGGGAATGCGGCAGATAGGGACGTTCCTTTTAATATGAGCAGGACATTGTCAAGAGGCAAAATCGGGCC
>CABRFW010000166.1 GCA_902470265.1 uncultured Collinsella sp. | reverse complement strand
TCGTGGCCGCAAGTCGCGTCAGTCCTACCAGTATATCGATGTGCTCACCGGTCAGGTCGAGCTGTTCGACCCCGAGAGCGGCGAGCATATCTTTACCCCGCTCGGCAATCAGCTCGAGGAGCATTAACGGTGACCGATCGGTCCCTGACTCTTTCCGCGCCGGCAAAGATTAACCTCTACCTGGGGGTTCATACCGAGCGCGATGACCGCGGCTACCACAGGGTCGATTCCCTGATGGCGGCCGTCGGTCTTTCCGATACCGTGACGGTCACGCCGGCGCAGGCGCTGACCGTCCAGACGGTTCCGGCATCAGATTTTCCCATGCAAAAGAATACGGCGTATCGGGTTGCGGTTGCTATGGCCGAGCATTATGGTCGCGAGGCAAACATCTGCGTGACGATTGAGAAGCGCATTCCATTGTGCGCCGGCTTGGGCGGCCCCTCGACGGATGCGGCCGCGGTCATTGTCGCCTTGGCAGAGCTCTGGGGCATTGATCGCACCGACCCAGCGCTCGACGATATTGCGCGGGGCATTGGTGCTGACGTCCCGTTCTTTTTGCACGCGAGTCCTGCGTTCTACGTAGGTGGGGGAGACGTGCTGGCAACTGAGTACCCCGCGCTGCCCGCGACGCCCGTCGTGCTGGTCAAGCCGCGCGAGGCAAGCGTTTCAACAATTGAAGCCTATCGACGTTTTGACGAGACCCCAGCGCCTGCGGACAAGCCCGGAGCGATCGCATCTGCCCTTCACTCGGGAGATGCAGAGGTGGCCTACGCGCTCGTCCACAACAACCTGGGTGTCATTTCCGCGCAGATGGAGCCGCGGATTCAAACGGTGCTTGACTGGCTTCGTTCACAGGACGGTACCATTGCCGTAAACGTGTGCGGTTCGGGTGCCTGCTCGTTTGCTCTCTGCGATACCGCCGCCACGGCAGTCAATCTTGCGGCAGACGCTCAACAAAACGGCTGGTGGGCTTATGCAACGGAGCTCGTTTCCGACACGGTTCGCATTGAAGCGCCAAAGAAGTAAAAATTTCTCTGGCACACGACGGAAATCTTTGTTACTATAGTCGAGCTAACGGGTTGTGGCTCAGTTTGGTAGAGCACTGCGTTCGGGACGCAGGGGTCGCTGGTTCAAATCCAGTCAACCCGACCAGAGCATGAGGAGGGACCGCTTCTTGCGGTCCCTTTTTTTAGCTATTGTTGTGATACCGCGATACCCGCGGTATACTCATTCGAGCTTGTCTCGCTGTATTGTGGAGGTCTACATGTTTGGACTGAGGGCTCCTGAGCTCATCATTATTCTCGTCGTTGTCCTGATTATCTTTGGGCCCAAGAACCTGCCGAAGCTCGGCAAGTCCCTCGGCTCTACCGTCAAGAATATCCGCGAGGGTATGGAGGGCGACGATAAGGGCGAAACCAAGCAGGCCGAGGACGTTGTGGTCGAGGAGTCCAAGGAGGACAAGGAGATCGCAGAGCTCGAGGCCAAGCTCGCTGCTGCCAAGCAAAAGAAGGCAGAGGACAGCGACGCGGACGCAGAGTAGTCCCATCCCTTTGGGGTGAGCACCTGACCGGCTTGCCCGCAGGCTAGCCGGTCTTTTTCGTTTTTGTTGACAGTTGATCGTTACAACATAGTTGGGGAGATATCCGTATGGACGCAAGCCAGATCGTACTGACCGCTGAGGGCCGCCAGAAGCTCGTCGAGGAGCTCGCTTGGCGTGAGGGCGATTACGCCAAGGAGATCGTCGAGGACATCAAGGAAGCCCGCGCGTTCGGCGACCTTTCGGAGAACTCCGAGTACGATGCCGCTAAGGACAAGCAGGCCCAGAACGCCGCTCGTATCGCCGAGATCCAGGCCATCCTCGCCAACGCTCAGATCGCTGCCAGCACGGGCGACCTGACCGTCTCCATTGGCTCGACTGTTACCCTGGTCGACCCCAACGGTGAGCTCATCGAGGTCACGCTTGTCGGTACCACCGAGACCAACTCGCTTGAGCACAAGATTTCCAACGAGTCTCCGGTCGGCCACGCCATCATCGGTCACGGCGAGGGCGACTCCGTCGAGGTCGTTACGCCTTCCGGCAAGACTCGCGTCTACACCATCGCCAAGATCGCACGCTAGACTACGGTCCCGCGTAAAGGTATGTTTTCGCTCCCTGGGACCGAATCCTGGGGAGCGTTTTAGTTTGAGGAGCTAACTTATGGCAGAGAACCAGAACGTCGCCGATCAGGCCTCGACGCTCAACGACGAGCGCGCCACGCGTCTGGCAAAGCGCGCCGCCCTGTTCGAGGCGGGCCAGAACCCCTATCCCGAGCACTCTGAGCTTGAGGACTACGTCGCCGATATCGAGGCTAAGTACGCCGAGCTTGCCGATGGCGAGGACACCGAGGACGTCGTGAAGATCGCCGGCCGTGTGGTTGCCAAGCGCGGTCAGGGCAAGATTATGTTCATCGTCGTGCGCGACGCGACCGGCGAGATCCAGCTGTTCTGCCGCATCAACGATATGGACGAGGCCGCCTGGAACACGCTCAAGGCGCTCGACCTGGGCGATATCCTGGGCGTGGCCGGCGTAGTCGTGCGCACCAAGCGTGGCCAGCTTTCCGTTGCCCCCAAGAGCGCGACGCTGCTGTCCAAGGCCGTTCGCCCGCTGCCCGAGAAGTTCCACGGTCTCTCCGACAAGGAGACCCGCTATCGTCAGCGCTATGTCGACCTGATCGCCAACGACGACGTTCGCGAGACCTTCCGCAAGCGCTCGCAGATCCTCTCCACGTTCCGCCGCTTTATGGAGTCCGATGGCTACATGGAGGTTGAGACTCCTATCCTGCAGACCATCCAGGGCGGAGCTACTGCCAAGCCGTTCATCACGCACTTCAACGCGCTCGATCAGGAGTGCTACCTGCGTATTGCCACCGAGCTCCACCTCAAGCGCTGCATCGTCGGTGGTTTTGAGCGCGTGTTCGAGATCGGCCGCATCTTCCGTAACGAGGGCATGGACCTTACCCACAACCCCGAGTTCACCACGATGGAGGCCTACCGTGCCTTCTCAGACCTCGAGGGCATGAAGGCGCTCGCCCAGGGTGTCATTAAGGCGGCTAACAAGGCCATCGGCAACCCCGAGGTCATCGAGTACCAGGGCCAGACCATCGACCTTTCTGGTGAGTGGGCCAGCCGTCCCATGACCGACATCGTCTCCGACGTGCTCGGCAAGCAGGTCACCATCGACACGCCGGTCGAGGAGCTTGCTGCCGCCGCGCGCGAGAAGGGCCTGGAGATCAAGCCCGAGTGGACTGCCGGCAAGATCATCGCCGAGATTTACGATGAGCTGGGCGAGGACACCATCGTCAACCCGACCTTCGTGTGCGATTACCCCATCGAGGTCAGCCCGCTCGCTAAGCGTTTTGAGGACGACCCGCGTTTGACTCACCGCTTTGAGCTGGTCATCGCCGGCCACGAGTACGCCAACGCATTCTCCGAGCTCAACGACCCGGTCGACCAGGCTGAGCGCTTTGCTGCCCAGATGGCCGAGAAGGCCGGCGGCGACGACGAGGCTATGGAGTATGACGAGGATTACGTGCGCGCTCTCGAGTACGGTATGCCTCCCGCGGGCGGCATTGGCATTGGTATCGACCGCGTGGTCATGCTGCTCACCAACCAGGCTTCTATCCGCGACGTGCTGCTGTTCCCGCACATGAAGCCCGAGAAGGGTTTCCAGTCCGGTGCCGCTGCCGCCAAGGCTGCCGAGGCCGGCAACGCCGCGAGCCCGTTCGTTAAGTCACTTAAGCCCACGCTCGATTACTCCAAGATCGCCGTTGAGCCGCTGTTTGAGGAGTTCGTCGACTTTGATACCTTCTCCAAGAGCGACTTCCGCGCTGTGAAGGTCAAGGCATGCGAGGCCGTCAAGAAGTCCAAGAAGCTGCTGAACTTTACGCTCGACGACGGCACCCGCACCGACCGCACCATCCTCTCCGGTATTCACGCTTATTACGAGCCCGAGGACCTGGTTGGCAAGACCTTGCTCGCCATCACCAACCTGCCTCCGCGCAAGATGATGGGTATTCCCAGCTGCGGCATGCTGATCAGCGCTGTCCACGAGGAGGAGGGCGAGGAGCGCCTCAACCTGATCCAGCTCGACGCCTCCATCCCCGCCGGCGCAAAGATGTACTAACTTGTTAC
>CABRFW010000165.1 GCA_902470265.1 uncultured Collinsella sp. | reverse complement strand
ATTCGCTCGAGGACGAGCGGCTCGATGCCTACGTGCGACTGACCGAGCGTGAGCTTCGCTGCGTGCTGGAGCCGCAGAAGGGCATTTTTATCGCTGAGAGTGCCAAGGTCATCGAGCGTGCGGTTCGCGCCGGATATGAGCCGGTGAGCTTTCTTTTGGGCGAGCGCTGGCTCGACCAGATGATGCCGCTGTTTGACCAGCTTGTCGTGCGCGAGGGAGCGGGTCCGGTTCCCGTGTTCGTGGCCTCCATGGAGCTCATGGAGCAGTTGACGGGCTTTAACGTGACGCGCGGCGCGCTGGCGGCGTTCCGTCGCCCGCGTCAGATTCCGGTTGATGAGTTCTTGGGCGGCGTCGTCGAGGCGGTGGGGGATCGTCCGGTGCGCGTGTGCGTGCTTGAGGGTATTGTCGATCACACCAATGTTGGCGCGATTTTCCGCTCGGCTGCCGCATTGAACGTTGACGGTATTTTGGTCAGCCCGACGTGCTGCGACCCGCTGTACCGTCGCTCGGCCCGGGTGAGCATGGGCACCGTGTTTCAGGTGCCGTGGACGCGCATTGGCAGCGAGGCTCGTGTGTGGCCGCATGATGGTCTGAGCGCGTTGCACGATGCCGGTTTTTCGTGTGCCGCTATGGCGTTGACGGACGACTCTGTTTCGCTTGATGATCCTGTGCTGCAGAAGATTGATCGCTTGGCGATTTTTATGGGCACCGAGGGTGCCGGCTTGGGCGCCAAGACCATTGCCGGCTGTGACCACGCGGTGCGCATTCCGATGGCGCACGGGGTCGATTCGCTTAACGTGGCCGCGGCGAGCGCCGTCGCCTTTTGGCAGCTGTGCCCGCACGTGAGCAATGAGTATCACTACCAGCCGGGTTTGTATCACTAGGCAGATATTTCGCACCTGGCTCTGATTCGGGGTGTTTCGGTCGACGCCAGTCGGTGCTAAGCTGATATTGGCTTTGGTCTTAAATTGCCGTTTTGCTGTTTGACGTATGCGTGTGGGGAGGGCGTGTGGCTAAGAAATCTACGGCGATCGATGTAACGCAAGGTGTCATTTGGCAGCAATTGCTGTCGCTGTGCGTTCCCATCTTTTTTAGTTCGTTTTTTCAGCAGGCCTACACGCTTATCGGTACGTATATCGTCGGCCAGTTTGGCGGCAAGCTCGCGCTGGGTGGCATTCAAGCCACGATGGTGCTCACCGAGCTCTGCATTGGCTTTTGCGTTGGCGTCGGCGCCGGCTGCGCGGTCATTACCGGTCAGTATTTTGGCCAGCACGATGATGAACGACTGAGTCGTTCGGTTCACACGGCCATGACGCTCGCGCTGGTGGGCGGTATCGTCTTCTCCATTCTCGGCATAGTGTTCGTTGAGCCCATGCTGGTGCTTATGAACACGCCGCATGAACTATTGGCCGAGGGCGTGGCCTATGCTCGCTGTTATTTTGCCGCGATGGTTGCGGCACTGCTGCTAAATATGGGAACCGCACTGCTGCGTGCCGTGGGCGACACGCGCGGGCCCGCCGTGATCATTGCCTCTGGCTGCCTTGTTAACGTGGTGCTGGATATCATCTTTGTCGCTGTGTTGCATATGGAGGCGCTGGGCTGCGGCATCGCAGTGGCGCTGACCATTTGCTCCAATGCAACGATGATCGTGTTGCGCATGATGCGCGCTCCGGGTGCATGGCGTCTTTCGCTGTCTAAGCTCGGTATCGATCGCGGTATTTGCAAGAGTATGATCTCGTGTGGTCTGCCACTCGGTTTTCAATCGGCTGCCTATTCGATCTCGAACGTGCTGATCCAGGTGTCGGTTAATTCGTTTGGCGCCGATGTCACGACTGCTTGGGGTCTATCTGGGCGCCTGGATGGCATTATCTGGATGGTGACCGAGGCGCTCGGCGTATCGATCACTACGTTCTCGGCGCAGAACTTTGGCGCGCGCAACTACGAGCGCATGCGCAAGGGCTACCATACGTCGCTCGTGCTGTCGTTTATGCTCATTGGTGGCCTGTCTGCCGTGCTGCTGGGGTTTTCGGGCCCGCTGTCGCGTTTGTTTGTCGACGATGCTTCGATTTCGGCGTACACCACGACTATCCTCCATTTCATTGCGCCGTTCTATGCGATCTTCTCGATTATCGAAAACGCGTCGGGTTCCATTCGCGGTGCCGGCGTGAGCTTGCAGCCCATGCTGCTCACCATCTTTGGCACTGTCGTGCTCAGGGTGATCTGGGTGTTTGCGATTATGCCGTTCGATCCGTCGCTTGAGCACCTGCTGCTTGTCTACCCCGTAACCTGGGTAATCACCGCAACCATGTTCATCGTCTACCATCACAGCGGAAACTGGCTCGGCCGCGCCACCGCCTAGCCATTCGGGACGTCCCCAATGGCTAGTATTCGATGCCTTGGCGGGCTAGGAGTCCTTCGTCGAAGTAGTGTTTGATGGGGCGCATTTCGGTGACAAGGTCGGCGAGGTTCGCGAGGGGCAGCAAGCCCCGGCCGGTGAGCACGAGCTCCGTGGTGGCGGGCTTTATCGCGATCAGCGCTTCGACATCCTCGCGCGTCACGAAGCAGCCGTCGTCTTGCCCTTGCCGTCGCCTGTATAGATTTGAACCTTGCCGACTTACAGTGATGCCATCTCTGTCTTTTCGTGCCCGGCGTCGGTTTATCGCCGTCCGGGTTGGGTATTCTAGAAAGCATTATTAACCCCAGTAGATGGAGTTCAAGCAGATGGAGATGGATGACAACAAGCGTAGACGGAATATGATCCTCTACGTGCTCATCGCCTTCGTCGTCTACCTCGTGCTCTCGACCGTTCTGTTCCCCAACATCGGTCACACGCAGCAGATTACGAAGACCGATTACTCGACGTTTGTCAAAGCGCTCGATAAGAAGAGTGTCGACAAGGTCGAGTACAACACGGACGATTACTCGATTTATTACACCAAGAAGGGCGAGGACGAGAATATCGCCTATAAGACGACCGGTGTGCCGAACGATGCGGGCTTTACCGATCGCGTGCTTGAGTCTGGCGCTTCGCTGGAGTCGGTCGTTCCCGATAAAAACTCGGGTTTGATGACCTACTACCTGCTCACACTCATTCTTCCCATGGCGATTTTCTTCCTCATCGGTTGGTGGCTCAACCGCCGCATGAAGAAGGCTATGGGCGATGACGGCCCGTCGATGAACTTTGGCGGCGGCGGTTTTGGCGGCGGCGGGCTGGGTAAGTCCGGCGCGCGCGTGATCGCCTCCAAGGACGTGGGCGTGACCTTTAAGGACGTCGCTGGCCAGGAAGAGGCCAAGGAGTCCCTCAAGGAGGTCGTCGACTTTCTGGAGAAGCCCCAGCGCTACGAGGAGATTGGCGCCAAGCTGCCGCGCGGTGCTCTCCTTGTTGGCCCTCCGGGTACCGGTAAGACCCTGCTTGCCAAGGCTGTTGCCGGCGAGGCCGGTGTTCCGTTCTTTAGCATTTCGGGCTCTGAGTTCGTTGAGATGTTTGTTGGTCGCGGCGCTGCTAAGGTTCGTGACCTGTTTAAGCAGGCCAAGGAAAAGGCCCCGTGCATCGTCTTTATCGACGAGATCGATACCATCGGCAAAAAGCGTGATGGCGGCGGCTTTAGCGGCAACGACGAGCGCGAGCAGACGCTCAATCAGTTGCTGACCGAGATGGACGGCTTCGATAACCACAAGGGCATCGTCGTCCTTGCTGCCACCAACCGCCCCGACAGCCTTGACCCGGCTCTGTTGCGTCCCGGTCGCTTTGACCGCCGCATTCCCGTCGAGCTGCCCGATTTGACCGGTCGCAAGAATATCCTTGAGCTGCACGCCAAGAGCGTGAAGACCCAGCCGCCGATCGATCTGACCGCGATTGCCCGCGCCACGCCTGGTGCCTCGGGCGCCGATTTGGCCAATATCATCAACGAGGGCGCCCTGCGCGCCGTTCGCGAAGGTCGCAAGCGTGCAACCCAGGACGACTTCGAGGAGTCGGTGGAGGTCGTCATTGCCGGCCAACAGCGTAAGTCCACGGTGCTTTCCGACCACGAGAAGCAGGTCGTTTCCTACCATGAGATCGGCCATGCCATTGTTGCCGCTCGCCAGAAGGGCTCTGCGCCGGTCACGAAGATCACCATCGTGCCACGCACGAGCGGTGCTCTGGGCTACACCATGCAGGTCGAGGAGGATGAGCGCTTCC
>CABRFW010000164.1 GCA_902470265.1 uncultured Collinsella sp. | reverse complement strand
GTCGAAGCAAGCGGTCGTTGGAATCTTGGCGCATGTCGATGCCGGCAAGACCACGCTGGCCGAGGCCATGCTGTTTAACGCGGGCCGCATTCGCAAGCGCGGCCGCGTTGACGATGGCGACTCGCATCTGGATACGAACGAGATTGAGCGTGAGCGCGGCATTACGATCTTCTCGTCGCAGGCTGTGCTCGACCATGGTGGCACCCACGTTATGCTCGTGGACGCTCCCGGCCATGTCGATTTTTCTGCCGAGGCGGAGCGCACGCTGCGTGCCCTGGACTACGCGATTCTGGTGGTAGGCGCCAACGATGGCGTACAGGGGCACACCGAAACCCTGTGGCGCCTGCTTGCGCGCTATGACATCCCGACGTTCATCTTTATCAACAAGATCGATTTGGAGAATCCCGGCCGCGATGTTTTGCTGGCACAGCTTGGGCAGCGTCTTTCCGAGGGCTGCCTGGATGCCAACGAACTGCTGGCGGGCGGCACCGTTCAGGAGGATGCTGCTGCGTTAGACGAGGCGGCGCTCGAGGAGTTTCTTGAAGCAGGCGAGTTGTCTGCCGAAACGTTGTCGCGGCTCGTCGCGGAGCGCAAGCTGTTCCCCTGCTTTGCCGGCTCGGCGCTCAAAGACCAAGGCGTGGCGGAGTTACTCGACGGTATGTGTGCTTTGATGCGCGAGCGGGCATGGTCCCAGGAGTTCGCCGCGCGCGTCTATCGCGTGAGTCGTGGAGACCGTGGTGAGCGCCTTGCCTGGGTTAAGGTGACGGGCGGTGTGCTGCGTGCAAAACAGGTGATTGAGGGGCGCTCCGGTGTCGAGGCATGGGAGCAAAAGATCGATCAGGTCCGTATCTATAACGGCGAGAAGTACGAGCTTGTCCAAGAAGTTGCTGCTGGCGGCATCTGCGCCGTAACGGGCCTTGCGCACGTTCACCCGGGTGATGCCTTGGGCGCGGAGCCCGCGGGCGATGCGCCTGTCATAGCGCCGGTTCTCACCTATACGGTGCTGCCGGGCGAGCACGATGTCCATACGGTGTTCCAAGCGCTGACCGAGCTTGCCGATGAGGACCCCATGCTCGGCGTAAGCTGGAACACGCATCTTGAGCAGATTCATCTGCAGTTGATGGGTGCGGTGCAGCTCGAGGTCGTGCAGCGCGTGCTAGCCGATCGCTTTGGCCTCGTGGTTGAGTTTGAGCCTGGCGGCATTCTCTATAAGGAGACTATTTCGCAGCCGGTCGAGGGCGTGGGCCACTTTGAGCCGCTGCGCCACTATGCCGAGGTACATCTGCGTTTGGAGCCGTTACCGGCGGGCTCGGGCGTGCAATTTGGCACCGTGACCTCGACTGACGAGCTCGACTTGAACTGGCAGCGTCTGGCGCTCACCAACGCCATGGAGCGCAATCACCTGGGCGTGCTGACCGGCTCTCCCATCACCGATGTGCGCATTACGCTCACGGGCGGCCGCGCGCATGCCAAACACACCGAGGGCGGCGATTTTCGCCAGGCCACGTACCGCGCGATTCGCCAGGGGCTCATGCAGGCGCGTGAAGCCGGCGCGGCGGTGCTGTTGGAGCCGTGGTATCGCTTTGAGCTCGAGGTGCCGGGGGAGTGCGTGGGCCGGGCGCTCTCGGATGCCACGCGCATGGGTGCCGAGTACGAGCCGCCGGCGATGGCGGGGGACCGGGCGAAGCTTGTGGGTCGCGTGCCGGCATCCGAAGTGCAGGATTACGCGCTGGAGGTGGCTGCCTACACGAGTGGTCGCGGACATCTGTACCTAGAGTTTGCCGGCTATGCGGCTTGCCATGATGCCGAGCGCGTCATCGAGACGGCCGCCTATGAGCCCGAGGCCGATCTGCCCAACACGCCCGACTCGGTCTTTTGCTCTCACGGCGCCGGTTACACGGTCAAATGGTACGACGTACCCGCCGCGGCGCACGTAAAGATCGATCCCGCCACCTTCCGCCCCTGGCGAGCAGCAGACGCCGAGTTTTTCGGCCACATGTGACAAAGGGACAGTTCCTTTGTCACATGCTATTGGTATAACTCGGTATAAGTTGGTATAACTATTACCAGGGTTTGCCAATCCGAGGAGGCCGACATGAATCCAAATCCCTTTAAGCCCACGGCTGGCAAGCGGCCTCCGATACTCATCGGTCGCGAGTCGGTCATCGAAGATTTTGAGGAAGGGCTCGATAACGGCGCCGGAGCGCCGGGTAGGCTCATGCTCATTACGGGAAACCGCGGCTGCGGCAAGACGGTTCTCCTGCGGGAGCTGCAGCGTTTAGCTAGCGAGCGCGGATGGGCGGTTGTCTCCGATTCCGCTTCGCTTGGCTTATGCGACCGATTGGCCGACGCGCTTCGCTCGAATAAACCCGTTGTGACGTCAATGGAGTTCGGTCCGTCGTTTGGTCGGATGTCAGTCGAGGCGGCGCGGGCAAAGGGCGAGATGTTGCGAGGGCTGGTCAACGAGCGCCTTAAGAAGCTCGGTCCAGGCAAAGGCATACTGTTTGCGATTGACGAGGCGCAATCGGCGTCTATCGAGGAGCTGGCGGCCCTTGCCGTTCTCTATCAGCAGGTGCTCGGAGACCAGGATGCCACGGGCTTGCCCGATAGCGAGCAGCGCGGTCTTGCGCTGGTGTTCGCCGGCTTACCCAGTATGGTTGACGATCTGCTCGAAGAGCCGAGCGTGACGTTTTTGCGGCGTGCCCAGCAGCGTACGCTGGGGGCGATATCCTTGCCCAAGGTGCGTGATTCATATATCCAGACGGTCAAAGACGCTGGTCTTTACGTTGACGCGGAGACGGCGGACCTTGCGGCACACAGGAGCATGGGGCATCCCTATATGGTTCAGCTGGTGGGCTATTACATGTGGCGCTCTGCTGTCCGGCGTGGCTCGCAAGTCATCGAAAGGCACGATGTCGAGGATGGCCATGCGGATGCCGTCTCCGAGTTCTACGAAGCGGTTGACGCGCCTCTATATTACGGGCTGCGCAGTCCACAGCGCCTTTTTATCGAGGCCATGGCGGTTGACGAGGACAAACCGACTCGCATGGCGGATATCATTGAGCGCTGCGATCGCACCCAGAGCTGGGCGAGCAAATATCGCGCAAGCCTGATTCGCGAGCGCGTCATCGAGGCTGCCGGATACGGCCTCGTCCGATTTACCGTGCCCATGCTGGGCGCGTACATTCGCGATCGAGTTTTATGGCATGAGTAGGGTGATAAAGGTGACGGAACAGAAGATGAGCCCGCAGGCTATCGAGGTGCGTGGCGCGCGTGTACACAACCTCAAGGACATCGATATCGATATTCCGCTGGGAAAGCTCGTGGGTATTGCCGGCGTGTCGGGTTCGGGCAAGAGCTCGCTGGCGCTGGGGGTTCTTTATGCCGAGGGCTCGCGCCGCTACTTGGAGGCGCTCAGCACCTATACCCGCCGTCGCCTGACGCAGGCCGAGCACGCCCAAGTGGACGAGGTGCTGCACGTGCCGGCGGCGCTCGCATTGCATCAGCGCCCCAGCGTGCCGGGCGTGCGCTCGACCTTTGGTACCATGACCGAGCTCAACAATAGTCTGCGTCTGCTCTTTAGCCGTTGCGCCCATCATGTGTGCCCGCGCTGCGGGGCGCGTGTGGAGCCGAGCCTTAACGTTGCCGCAGGCCTGTCGCTCACGTGTCCGACATGCGGCCGCGAGTTCTACGCGCCGAGTGCCGAGGACCTTGCCTTTAACAGTGGCGGTGCGTGTCCCACCTGCGGCGGCACCGGTGTCATGCGCGAGGTGGACGAGGCGAGCTTGGTACCCGACGAGTCAAAGACTATCAACGAGGGCGCGGTGCTTCCTTGGGGCACGCTCATGTGGGATCTGATGAAGCAGGTGGCCGGCGAGATGGGCGTGCGCACCGACGTGCCGTTTAACCAGCTCACGCCTCAAGAGCGCGACATCGTGTTTCATGGTCCGGCGGTTAAGAAGCACATCCTCTACGTGCCCAAAAACGGCGAGGGCGCTACGCCACTCGACTTTACCTATTACAACGCCGTCTATACCGTCGAGAATGCGCTCGCCAAGGTCAAGGACGATAAGGGCTTAAAACGCGTTGCGCGCTTTTTGCGCGAGGGCCCATGCCGCGATTGCGGCGGCACGCGTCTCTCCGAGGCTGCGCGCCAGCCCCAGGTGCGCGGTATCAATCTGGCGCAGGCGGCGGCTATGACGCTGGGCGAGGCG
>CABRFW010000163.1 GCA_902470265.1 uncultured Collinsella sp. | reverse complement strand
AAAAATCATTGTGTACCTAATGATTTTTTAATCCCCGTCCCAGAAAAATCACTGGGTGGGCGTGGGGGCCGGAGTTGGCCCCCACGGGGATTAACTAGCGCTGGGCGGCGTCCTCGAGGAGGGCGTCCCAGATGGCCAGCGCTGCGGCTGCTTCGGCTACGGGGACGGCGCGCGGGACGATGCAGGGATCGTGGCGACCGTGGACCGAGAGCTCGGCATTTTCCATAGCGTCCATGTCCACCGTCTGCTGCTCGCGGCCAATGGAAGGCGTGGGCTTTACGGCCATGCGCCACATGACGGGTGCGCCGGTTGAAATGCCGCCCAGGATGCCGCCGGCGTTGTTGGACTCGACCTCGATCTGGCCGGTCTCGGCGTCGATGCGATACGGATCGTTGTTCTCGCTACCACGCATGGCGGCGACGGCAAAGCCCATGCCAAACTCCACGCCCTTCACGGCGGGAATCCCAAACGCGATCTGCGCGATGCGGTTCTCGATGCCGTCGAACATGGGGTCGCCGATGCCCGCGGGCAGGCCGTAGATACCGCACTCCACGATGCCGCCGATGCTGTCGAGCTCGTCGCGCGCGGCCAGGATCTCCTCGCGCATGCGACCGGCAGCTGCGGCGTCAATGCACGGCAGGTCGTTCGAAAGGATCGCCTTGCGGTCGGCCTCGCGATAGACCATGTCGTCCATGGGCAGGTCGGAGATGCCACCGATCTGCGCCACGTGCGCCATGACCTTAATGCCGCGGGCCTCGAGCGCCTGCAGCGCGATGCCACCCGCGATGCATAAGGGGGCTGTCAGGCGGCCGGAGAAGTGTCCGCCGCCGGCGACGTCGTGCATGTTGTGGTACTTCACGCGTGCCGGGAAATCCGCGTGGCCCGGGCGGGGCTTGCGGCGCAGCTCGGAGTAGTCCTTGGAGCGCGTGTTGGTGTTCTCGATGATTGCGGCGATAGGCGCGCCCGTGGTGTGTCCATCAACCACACCGGCGATAATGTGGGCGGCGTCGGCCTCGCGGCGCTTGGTCGCGGTTTCGTCACGGCCGGGGGCGCGACGGTCCAAAAAGGCCTGCAGCTGCTCCAGGTCAACGGCGATACCTGCCGGAATGCCGTCGAGCGAGCAGCCGATGGCGGGGGAGTGCGACTGACCGAAGATGCTTACGTGCAAGACGTTGCCAAAGGTCGAGGACATGCTATTCCTCCTCGAGCGTGACCTTGCCGCCCAACAGGCGGTAGTGGTCGAAGAAATCGGGATAGGACTTGTTGACGGCCTCGGCGCCGTGGATCACGACCTCGCCGGTGGCGCGACTCGCGGCGATGGCGGCCATCATGGCGATGCGGTGGTCGTTGTGCGAATCGACCTCGCCGCCGGTAAAGGCATCGACGCCCTTGATGATGAGGTCGTCACCGGCGATGCGCACCTGCGCGCCCAGCGCGGTAAGCTCGCGGGTGGTGGTGACCAGACGGTCAGATTCCTTGATGCGTAGGCGTGCGCAGTCACGGATGAACGTGCGGCCCTGGGCCAGCGATGCCACAGCCGAGATGACGGGCACCAGGTCCGGAATGTCGTGGGCGCTCATCTCAAAGCCGGCGAGCTTGTCGGACTGGACGGTGGCTGCGTTCGTGGAGCGCACGATGCGGGCGCCAAAGCGCGAAAGCGCGGCGAGCACGTTGCGGTCGCCCTGTGCGGAGCTCAGCGACACGCCCTCGACAGTGATGGGGTCGGAGCCGATGGCGCCGGCGCACAGCCAAAAGGCGGCGTTGGACCAGTCGCCCTCGACGGCTACGCTGCCGGGCGTGCGGTACGAGCCACTGCTCACGCGGAAGTTCGTGACCTCGGGCTGGCCGTCCTTGGCCGGAATACGCTCGACGTTGACCTCGACGCCGAAGGCCTTCATGGCCTGGATCGTCAGGTTGATGTAGGGGCGGCTTTCGATAAGGCCGGTCACCTGCACGCAGGAGGGCTGGGCCAGCAGCGGGGCCGCCAGCAGCAGGCCGGAGATATACTGCGAGCTCACGTTGCCCGGAAGCACAAAGGTGCCCGGGCGCATGCGGCCGCTCGTCTTGAGCGGAAAACCGCCCAGGCCCTGCAGGTCGCAACCGGCGGCAATGATCTCGTCCGAGAGCGGGGAGAGCGGGCGGGCGCCCAGGCGGCCCTGACCCACGAAGGTGGCCTCCGCGCCTAGCGCGCAGGCGACAGGCAGCATGAAGCGCAGTGTGGAGCCGCTCTCGCCGCAGTCGAGCGTGCCGCCGGCAAGGGCCTTAAGCAGGCCAAATTCAATGCTCTTCATAGTGGGGTGGACCTGGAAGCCGTCCTCGACGGTCTCGATGCGGGCACCGAGCGCCGTGAGGCAGCGCACCGTGGCCTCGATATCGGCGCAGGTGGTGTTGCAGGTAACGTGCGTCTCGCCGTTGGCAAGCGCGGCGCAGATGATGAGGCGATGCGCCATCGATTTGGACGCGATGGCGGGAACGGTGCCCTTGAGCGGGGACGGGGTGATGCGGGCTAACATGCGGAAACGTCTCCCTTCTGGCCGAGGCCCTCGGCAATCAAATCGTGGAAGGTGGAAAGCGGCGTGCGGTCGATGCTGCAACGGCCAATGTCGTGCGGAATTACCAGGTCGATGGTGTCACCTGCGCGCTTTTTGTCGTGGAGCGCCTCGGCAAAGACGGCATCGGCATCTAGGTCGCAGCGGGTCTTGAGGCCGTGGCGGGCGCAGAGCTCCTCGATACGATCGGGCAGTTCGGCATCGCAAATGCCGTGTAGGGCTGCGGCACGCGTGATGATGCCCATGCCGATCGATACGCAGTTGCCGTGGCCGAGCTCAAAGTGCTCGCAGGCTTCGACGGCGTGCCCAGCGCTGTGGCCAAAGTTGAGGAGCTTGCGCTGATTGGTTTCGCGCTCGTCGGCAACGACCACGGCGCGCTTAATGTCGATATTGCGGGCGATGATGAGCGCCACACGGGCCACGTCGCGGTTCAGCAGCTCAAGCGTGAGCGGGGTCTTCTCCAACTCGGTGAAGAGCTCGGGGTCGGCGATCACGGCGTGCTTGACGACCTCGCCGCAGCCGTCGGCGAACTGCTCGGGCGTCAGGGTCGCCAGGCACCCCACGTCGGCGATGACCACGCTCGGCTGCCAAAAGGCGCCGGCCAGGTTCTTGCCAGCTGCCAGGTCGATGGCCGTCTTGCCGCCGACCGACGAATCCACCATGGCGAGCAGGCTTGTGGGAATTTGCACAAACTTGCAGCCGCGCATGTAGGTGGCGGCCACAAAGCCCGCCACGTCGCCCACGACGCCGCCGCCGAGCGCCACGATCACGTCGGAGCGCGAAAGCTCGTGCTCGGCCACAAACTCCAAAATGCCAACGTAGGTTTCGGCACGCTTATGGGCCTCGCCGGCCTCGAAGGTGCAGATGCTCACCTCGTAGCCTGCGGATTCGAGGCTCTGCTTAACGGGCATCTGGTAGAGGGGACCTACGTTGGTGTCCGTCACGATGACGGCGCGCGATCCGCCGGCGGTGGCGCGGACGAGTGGGCCCGCCTGCTCCAGTAAAAACGTGCCCACATGCACCTGGTAGGGGCGTGCGGTGTCGATATCGATGGTAATCGCCATAAGCTTCGGTCCTTTCGACCTGGCGTGATGGGTGGTCTAGTGGGAGGCCTCGTCGTCGAGCGCGCGCTTGATGCGGTCGCCCTCGGCAAGGAGATTCTCCAGATAGCGCTGGTCGCGGTCCTTAAGGGCGCGACTGTAGGCGCCGAGCGATTCGATCAGATGGTCAATCTCGAAGGCGAGTGCATCGGCGTCGTCGATCATGAGCTCGGACCACATCTGCGGATTGAGGTGTGCTACGCGGGTGAGGTCGCGGTAGCTGCCCGCCGAAAAGCCGTGGTGTACCTGAGCGGTCGGGCTCTTAACGTAGGCGTTGGAGACGACGTGCGCGAGCTGGCTCGTAAAGGCGATGACGCGGTCGTGCTCGGCGGTGCTCGTTACGCTGAACTTGCCAAAGCCTAAGGGGCGTACCATCTCGCGCACCTGGCCCAAAAGCTCAAGCTTAAGTGCGTCGTCCACTGCGGGCGGTACGAGCACGAGCGGTGCGCCTTGGAACAGGTCGGCGCGGGAGTGCGCGTAGCCCGAGAACTGGGTGCCCGCCATGGGGTGCGCGCCCACAAAGTAAAAGCCGTTCTCGCGGGCAAGCTCAAAGGCGCGCTCGCACACGATGCCCTTGACGCCCACCGTG
>CABRFW010000162.1 GCA_902470265.1 uncultured Collinsella sp. | reverse complement strand
CGGCAAGTGTCCTGCAGCAGCTGCAAGATCTGCTTGCCGGTTTTGTAGTCGAGTGCACCCGTGGGCTCGTCGCACAGGAGCAGCTTGGGGTTCTTTGCCAGTGCACGGGCGATGGACACGCGCTGCTGCTCGCCGCCCGAAAGCTGCGCCGGAAAGTTGGCGAGGCGCTCACCCAGGCCAACCTGGCAAAGCGTTTGCTCGGCATCGAGCGAATCGGGACAAATCTGCGCCGCAAGCTCGACATTTTCCAGCGCCGTCAGGTTGGGGACCAGATTGTAGAACTGGAAGACAAAGCCGACGTCGGCACGGCGGTATTCCACGAGCTGCGCCTCGTTGGCGGAGCTCACGTCGCGCCCGTCCACCGTCACGGTGCCGGAGGTTACCGTATCCATGCCGCCCAGGATGTTGAGCGCCGTGGTCTTGCCGGCACCCGAGGTGCCCAGGATAATGGCGAGCTCACCGCGTTCAACGGTAAAGCTCGCGCCGTCGAGCGCGTGAATGCGGGCATCGCCCTCGCCGTACGCCTTGATGACGTCTTTGAATTCGATATAAGCCATCGATTAATTCCCATCTGGTCGGATAACTCCTTAGTATTACCCATTTCGCACCGACCAAAAAGGGACAGGTTTATTTTGGTAGGTTTTATATGGGGAAACGGGGAGCGCAGGCAAGCGCCGGGAAGGCAGAGAAATCATCGACGGGGTCAGGCCGACCGCCAAACACAACGCACGCATCTCAATCTGTCAGCCAAATCATTCGAACAGCTGTTCGTTTCTATGATATGATTCAACTATCTAAGCAGGCCAATACGCAGAAAGGCGGCCAACATGGCGTTCGACTTTAAGAAGGAATGCAAGGAGCTCTACAAACCTGCAAGCAAGCCGAGCATCGTAACTGTCCCGCCTATGAGCTACGTTGCCGTTCGCGGAAAGGGCGACCCAAATACCGAAGGTGGCGAGTATCAAAACGCCCTGCCGCTGCTTTACGGCATCGCCTATACCGTCAAGATGTCGAAGAAAGGCTCAAGGAGTATCAAGGGCTATTTCGACTTTGTGGTACCGCCGCTCGAGGGTTTCTGGTGGCAAGACTCCCCGAGCGGCGACATCGATTATGTACGCAAGGACGATTTCAACTTTATCTCGTGCATTCGCCTGCCCGATTTCGTCACCCGAGATGACTTTGACTGGGCAGTCGCGGAAGCCACGACCAAAAAGAAACTTAACTTTTCTGCCGTCGAGCTGCTTAAAGTTGACGAGGGCCTCTGCGTTCAATGCATGCACACCGGGCCCTACGACAACGAACCGGCGACCGTAGGCGCTATGAATGAATACACGACCGAGCAGGGCTATGTCCCCGACTTCTCAGACACCCGTTTCCATCACGAAATCTATCTCTCCGATCCACGCAAATGTGCACCGGAGAAACTTAAGACTGTGGTTCGTCATCCTATCAAGCGCGCTGAATAGCGTGGAGCGTCATCTCACGCGCTAGGTTTTAAGCCAGCCAACCAGCCGCCACCTAGGCCGTCCGGTAATTATCCTGACGCGGCCCGTCGCATCTTATAAGTTTGTTTTGCTAAAGCTGGAAAGCCTCTCAACGATGCGCAACTCCAGCCCTTTTTCTATCAAGAGGCTTAAATGAAATACCGGAAGTCGCGGATATCCATCAACGAACAGATAGCACTATTGACAGAAAACAAGGGTCTTAAGTGCTCTAATCAAAGCGAACTCGAGCGAGCTTTGGTCGAAGTCGGCCACTACAAACTGTCGGCCTACTGGTTTCCCTGCAAACCAAATGCAAGTCCGGGATTACCATCTTTCGCGAAGGCACAACATTCGAAACCATCATCTACACGTATGAATTTGACCGAGCCCTCCGGCAGTTAATGTTTGATGCGGTCGGCAGAATTGAGATCTACCTCAGAAGCAGAATTGCCTATCTTGCCTCTGAGGAACGCGGGCCTTTCTGTTACCCAGATGTCACCATAACGAGGCTCAACTCGGCATGCCCATCGGGCTTTGCGCCGCGCTGGGATACGCCGCCGTCTTTGGCAGCGCCACCAATACGCTGCTCGCGCCGATCCTTATTGGCTGCGAAGTCTTCGGCTTTGGCGACTTGCCGAAGTTCTTTATTGTCTGCGTCGTGGCTTACCTGTTCAACATGGATAAGTCGATCTACGCCCTGCAGAAGCGGGCGTAGATGGATGTCCAAGCAGGTGGTCTCAACCGGAAACGGCGTCTTGGCTATGCAAAGTGCTCGAACGTTATTCCTCGTACGCGCCCTCAAGCCGGAGCAGCCACTCCTTACGGTCGAGGCCGCCGGCATATCCGTTAAGCGAGCCGTCGGCCGCGACCACGCGATGGCACGGCACGATAATCGAAATGGGATTACGCGCGACCGCGGCCCCCACGGCACGGGGAGACACAACGGGTGCTTCGTTTCCCGGTACACGATGTCGAGCCGCAACACGCTGGGCGATCTCACCATACGTAGCGACCTCGCCACGCGGGATAGAAAGCAGCTCAAACCAAACCTCACGCTGAAACGCCGTGCCAATCATATGCAACGGCGGCGTAAACCGAGGCTCCTGCCCCGCAAAATAAGCATTCAGCCAAGCCCAAGAACGCTCAAGCACCGAAGATGCCGCGCCATTTGCCGGACTCACCGAAGACATCCCACCGGTACCAGAAACCGCATCGGCACCTACGACATACTCCGCATCCTCTTTGAGCAGCGTGGAGCCAAAATGTTCCTGTCCCTCAAACCAAAGCCCCGTCAGACCGCGGCCATCAGCGGCAAGCAAGATTTCGCCCAAAGGCGAGGCAAACGTCGTCGTGACCACCAGCGGCTCCTTTCAAAACTCCGCACCATAATACCGCGAATTGTGCAGACAACCCCCGCAGATACGTCTGGGCGGGCTCGATTGTCCAAGGGAGGGAGTTTTTCCTCTCAATATCGGCCGATACCGAGTCACAACGCCCAAAACGATGTCCGGCAAAAACGTGGGTGAATGGTTTTCCGAGAAGTGAACGAGTAAAACTAGGGCCCCGAAGCATCCGCATTTTTTAATTGCAAAACAGCAGGATTCATGCGATAAAACCGCAGGAAATGGCGGCCAAAATATCCTGATGCTTCAAGGGTCCAAAATAGGTCGTTCACTTCCCAGAAAACCATTCACCTTCGATTCGCACCAACCCCTAAGCCCTCACAAGCAGCAAACGCAGGCGCGCCAAAGTTACCGCCTCAACCCCAAAGTCACCCAAGGCAGCAGGCGTAACGCGCCGGGGCCGCCGCCAGAACCAGGGCCCGCAACAGCCACGCGCCCCCACATCAGCCCAGCGGCCCCAACCAACAACGGCCCCATCGCAGGCCGCTTGCAGCAGCGTCACCGCAGGCGGGGGCCGGGCTTAGTTTTCAGAACACTCCGCAGACCAGTGTGGCGCCTTGTCCGCGGCTCCGAAGGAGCAGGACAAGGCGCCACACATGGTCGAGGACGTTCTGAAAACTAAGCCCGGCCCCCGCCGGACAGGTCACACTACTCGCAGAGCAGCTTAGCGATCTGGACGGCGTTGGTTGCCGCGCCCTTACGGATTTGGTCGCCGCAGCACCAGAAGGTGATGCCGCGCGCAGCCTCGGGGTTCGAGATGTCGCGGCGCACGCGGCCGACCCAAATCAGGTCCTGGTCGGAGGTGTCCATCGGCATGGGGAAGCGGTCGTGTGCATCCTCGGCAGCCATATCGTCAACCAGCTTGACGCCGGGAGCGGTAGCAAGCGCAGCACGGGCCTCCTCAACCGTAATATCGCGCTCAAACTCGAGCGTAATGCTCTCGGAGTGCGAACGCAGCACGGGCACGCGCACGCAGGTGCAGTTCACGCGCAGCTCGGGCAGGTGCATGATCTTACGGCCCTCGTTCTGCAGCTTCATCTCCTCGGAGGTAAAGCCTTCCTCCTTGACACCGCCAATCTGCGGAATCAGGTTGCTCGCCAGCTGGGCGGCAAACGCGTGCGGCTCGGGAATCTCCTCGCCGCGGCCCAGGGCGGCCAGCTGAGCCTCGAGCTCGGCCATACCAGGAGCGCCAGCACCCGAAGCTGCCTGATACGTCGAGACAATCATGCGCTTCACGCCGGCGAGCTGATGCAGCGGCCACGTGGGAACCAGGCCGATGATGGTCGCACAGTTGGGATTGGCGATAAGGCCGTGATGCCACTTGATATCGTCGGCATTGATCTCGGGCACGACCAGCGGCACCTCGGGATCCATGCGGAAGG
>CABRFW010000161.1 GCA_902470265.1 uncultured Collinsella sp. | reverse complement strand
GAAAACGTCGCCACCAAGCCCGGCGCCTCGGAGCGCGTTGAGTTTGCCGTCAAGCTGCCGGTGGACGAGGGCGACCCCGTGCTGCTGCCGATCGACTCCAAATTCCCGGGCGACGCGTACGAGCACTTGCTCGACGCGCAGGAGTCGGGTGATGCGGAGGCCGTGGCGGCTGCGCGCAAGACGCTCGACACCATGGTCAAGCGCGAGGCAAAGGACATTTGCGAGAAGTACCTGAGCGTGCCCGCGACCACCAACTTTGGCATTATGTTCGTTCCGTTTGAGGGACTGTACGCCGAGGTCGTCAGCCGCCCCGGGCTTATCGAGACCCTGGGCCGCGACTATCACGTCAACGTTGCCGGTCCCAGCACCATGGCCGCCATTCTCAACAGCCTACAGATGAGCTACCAGACGTTTAGGCTGCAAAAACGTACCGACGACGTACTGCGCGTGCTCTCCGCAGTCAAGGCCGAGCTGCCGCGCTATCAGGCGGCGCTGCGCCGCGCCCAGCAGCAGATCGAGACCGCGGGCAAAACGGTCGAGGGCATCATTACCACGCGCACCAACGTCATGGAGCGCAAGCTCAAGGACATCGACGCGCTGGAGGATGCTGAGGAAGCCGACGCGATTTTGGGCTTGGAGTCCGCAGGCCTGCTCGCAGACCAAAAAGACGAGGACTAGTCGCAACGGACGGTGGGTCGCCGGCGTAAACGCGGGTGCCCCGCCGCTTTTCGCATCGTGCTTGCCTGAAGTGCGCTTCAATGTGCAACAATGGCGTTTCGCCCTATCAGACACGAAAGGAAGCCCATGTCTCAGAGAAGCACCAGCCCGCTCAGCCGCTCCACCGTGCGCCGCACGCTGCGGCGGTTTTGGGGTGTGACGCGCACGCAGCCGCTGATTGTCTTTCTCTCGGTGTTCTCGTCGGCGGGCTACATCTTTTTGCTGACGTTTGCCAATACCTATGTGATGGCCCTCATTGTCGACCGCGTCCAGGCCGGCCCCGTGGCGGGCGACAAGGTGTTTGAGGTCTTTGGCCCTTACATTCTGGCGCTCGTGCTCGTTAACCTAGCGGGCCAAATCCTCTCCAAGCTGCAGGACTACACCGTCTACAAGCTCGAGATTGCGGGCAACTATCACTTGGCGCGCCTGTGCTTCGACACGCTCTCCAATCAATCCATGACATTCCACACCAGCCGTTTTGGCGGATCGCTTGTGAGCCAGACGAGTCGTTTTATGAGTGGCTACACGGGCTTGGTCGACGTGACGGTGTATTCGCTCATTCCCACCATCACCTCGGTTGTCTGCACGGTGGCGGCGCTCGCTCCGGTGGTGCCGACGTTTACCGTGATCCTGGTGGGCATCATGGTCGTCTACATTGCGTTTGTCTGGCTTATGTACAAGCGCATCATGCCGCTTTCGGCCGCGACGTCCGCCGCTCAGAACAAACTGTCGGGCGTGCTGTCCGACGCGGTCACGAACATCCTGGCCGTCAAGACCTGTGGGCGCGAGGACTTTGAGCGCGACCTGTTCGATACCGCCGACCGCGCCGCGCGCGATGCTGAAACGGTTTCGATGCACGCCATGATGCAGCGCAACTTTACGACCTCGGGCCTTATCGTCATCACCATGGCCGTGGTGAGTGTGTTCGTCGCGGGTGGCAACGCGTGGTTTGGCATCTCGGCCGGCGCGCTCGTCATGATCTTTACCTATACGTACAACCTCACCATGCGTCTGAACTACGTAAGCTCCATGATGCAGCGCATCAACCGCGCTTTGGGCGATGCGGCCGAGATGACGCGCGTGCTGGACGAACCGCGTCTGGTGGCAGACGACGAGAACGCTCCCGAGCTTAAAGTGACCGAGGGCGCGATTGATTTTGAGCAGCTGAGCTTTGCGTACCGTGACGCTGCGGCGGGCGAGAGCGTGTTCGATGACCTGACACTTCATGTGGCGGCGGGCCAGCGCGTGGGCCTGGTGGGCAAATCGGGCTCGGGTAAGACGACGCTCACCAAGCTGCTGCTGCGCCTAGACGATGTTCAGGGCGGCCGCGTGCTCGTGGATGGTCAGGACGTCTCGCGCTGCACGCAGCAGAGCCTGCGCCGCCAGGTTGCCTACGTGCCGCAGGAGGCGCTGCTGTTCCACCGCTCCATTCGCGAAAACATTGCCTACGGTCGTCCCGACGCCACTGATGAGCAGATTCGCGAGGCCGCGCGCCTGGCCAATGCCCTGGAGTTTATCGACCGCTTGCCCCGTGGCTTTGACACTATGGTGGGCGAGCGCGGCGTCAAGCTCTCGGGCGGCCAGCGTCAGCGCGTGGCTATCGCCCGCGCCATCCTAACCGACGCGCCGATTCTGGTGCTCGACGAGGCGACCTCTGCTCTCGACAGCGAGTCCGAGGCGCTGGTGCAGGAGGCGCTCGAAAACCTGATGCGTGGACGTACCTCCATTGTGGTGGCGCACCGCCTGTCCACCGTGGCGGCGCTCGACCGCATTGTGGTGCTGGCCGATGGCGAGATCGTCGAGGACGGCACGCATGCGCAGCTCGTCGAGGCGGGTGGCGAGTACGCGAGCCTGTGGAGCCGTCAGACCGGCGCATTCTTGGAGGCGTAAGCGTCTCGGACGTGGGACAATTGTGCCCATAAGTTTATTGTGCCGTTGAGCCGAGGAGTCGTTATGCCACGCGAGACCAATGCCGCCAAGCGCGAGCGCGCCATCGAGGTGTGCGAGCGCCTCAACCGTCGCTATGGCCCGGTCGAGTGCTTTTTGGACCACGAGAATCCCTTCCGCCTGCTGATCGCGGTGCTACTCTCGGCGCAAACGACCGACGCGCAGGTCAACAAGGTGACGCCGCGGCTGTTTGCCCAGTGGCCCACGCCCGAGGCCATGGCCGGGGCGAGCGTGGCTGACGTGGCAGACACCATCAAGTCACTCGGCTTCTACAAGAGCAAAGCCAAGCATGCCGTGGAGGCCGCGCAGATGATCGTTGCCGACTACGGCGGCGAGGTACCGGCCGACATGAAGGAGCTTGTAAAGCTGCCGGGCGTGGGGCGCAAGACGGCGAACATCGTGCTCAACGTGGGGTACGGCATCGTGGAAGGCATCGCAGTGGATACGCACGTCAACCGCATTGCGCACCGCCTGATGCTGAGTCCCAAGACGCATGCCAAGGAGCCGCTCAAGACCGAGCAGGATCTGCTCAAGATTTTGCCGCACGAGTATTGGGAGTCGGTCAACCATCAGTGGATTACCTTCGGTCGCGAGATCTGCGACGCCCGCAAACCCAAGTGCGACGAGTGTCCGCTGACAGATTTGTGCCCCAGCGTGCGCGTGGCGGGGTAGGGCGGAACGCATCTTCGTCTGGCGTTTTTTGCGGGGCCGGGTTTGCCCTTGAGCCGGAGTTCTCTCCATGCGCTACCATGACAGGCAACGAATTTGACGAACGACCCGCCGAGCTTGCCCCGGCGGGCTTTTGGCGTTGCGATGCCGGAGGAACAGCATGCTCATTCACCGTATAGCCGCGCAGCTCTACACTGCCGAGGCGCTGCAGACCGTCGAGGCCGGGCTCGATTCTGGCGAGGACGTGACGCTGGCCGTGTCTCAGTCGGGTCGCACGCTTATGGCCGCCGCCCAGTTTGCGCGCCGTCCGCGCCCCACGGTCTACATTGTGAGCGGCGAGGACGCGGCCGATCGTGCCGCCCGCAGCCTTGCCGCCTATGTGGGGCTGGCGCACGTGTGCCGCTTCCCCGAGCGCAAGGACTATCCGTGGCGCGAGCAGGCGCCCGACGATGCCGTGGTGGCGCAGCGCTGCGAGGCCCTGGGACGCATCGTGCGCGGCGACAACTGCATTATGGTTGCCTCGGCCCGCGCGCTGCTGCGCTGCGTGCCGCCGGTCGAGAGCCGCTACTGGGAGTCGACAACCTTTGCGGTGGGCGAGGAGATTCCTTTTGACGAGGTGCCGCAGCGCCTGGTGGGCATGGGCTACACCAATGCCGGCGCCGCCGACGCGCCCGGTCTGTTCCGCGTACACGGCGACACCGTCGAGGTGTTCCCCGCACAGGAAAAGGCGCCCGTGCGCATTGAGTTTTTCGGCGACGAGATCGACCGCATCCGCCGCATGGTGAGCTCAACGGGCCAGACCATCGGCAACGAGGACAGTATCGAGATCTTCCCCTGTCGCGAGCTCGCACTCACCGACGACGCCGTCCACAACATGCATGTGGCGCTCTACCGCGCCAGCCAGGATGACAGCAAGTTGGCGGCGCTGCTCGAGATGGTGGATGCGCGCATCGTCACGCCTG
>CABRFW010000160.1 GCA_902470265.1 uncultured Collinsella sp. | reverse complement strand
CGTGCTCGAACTTGGCAAAATCCTCATCCCAGCGCGTAGAAGGCACGGCAAAGAAGACTTGCTTGACCTTAAAGTCGCCCGACGCGAGCTCCTTGCGGAAGAGCTCGGCCACGGCCTCTGCGTCAAAGCCGTTGTTGTCGCAGCCCCAAGCGCCCAGCACGAGCTTCTCGCGACCTAGCTCGTCGCAGATGGCAAGCACAAAGCGAATGCGGTCGCGCAGGGCGTCCAGCAGAGCATCGTCGCTCACGCGATACTCCTGGCGGGCGCGCTTAACGTTGGGCGCGGCGGCCACGATCACGTCGGCGTATGCATGCACGTGGTTGCGGTCGAAGCGCACCGCAGGCACCACCAGCGCACGGTTGCGGTAAAGCTCGCAGTTGATGTTGCGGCGACGGTTCTCGCCGTACCATTTGCGCTGCTTATCGAGAACGTTATACAGATACGAATCGGCGCACAGCGTGGCCTCCTGGCCCAGATAGCCCTGGATGTAGCCACCGCCCGGGTTGGTGAACGAGGCAAAGGCGAGCACGGCCATGTCGCAGAACTGCGCATAGCCACGACCGTTGTCCAAGATGGCCTGCGTGGTGGAGGCATCGAGCACGGTGACCTCGGGCAGAACCGGAGCGGGCTCCTCAGCAGGCGCGGACTCAGCTTCGGCGATTTCCTCGGCAGGCTCCTCGACGGGCTCGAGCGCTGCCTCGACCTCGGCAGCCTCCGCGCCCTCGACGTCCTCGGCAACCTGTTCTTCGGTGGCCACAGCACTCTGAACCTTGGCCTTCATCGCCGAGACAAAGCCGGCAGGCATACCGTCAAACTCGCGAACACCGGCAAGCGAACGCTCGATATCCTTGGCGCACGCTTCGGACACAGTTGCCACGTGACGCTCGGCGGCCTTGGCACGGGCCTCGCGCTTGGGATTGGGCTGACCCGCTCGGTTGGACCTGCGGTTACGGTTCCTGTTGTCGACGTCTGCCATAAGTGGTCACCTTTCTCGGTCTCTGCCGCTATCGGCTTTTCCCATCCATGATACCCCGCCGCGTACAAAAAAGACGGCCCCGAAGGACCGCCTTTCGCATCGATTTGCACGCACGGCAAGCACCGCCGCAATTCGCCACTAGTCGCGACGGCCGAGGATGTTCAGAATGCGCAGGAACACGTTGATAATATCCACGAACAGGTTAGAGGCCATAAGCACGGCGTTGGGCAGCGTAGGCGGCACCGTCGTGGCAACATAGGTGTCGTAGCCAATAAAGCCGGCGAACACCACGATCACGATCAGGTCGGTGATGGCCTGTGAGACGCCCATGAACATCAGCACGATCTCAACCAGAATAGTAGCGAGCAGAATGCCAAAACCGATGCCATATACGCGCTGGAAAAACTTGGGGAACGTCACGCCCAAGGCGCCAAAGACAAAGGTGATGGCGGCCGTGGCGATAAAGGCAGTGTTGATGGTGGGCAGGTCGTAGTTGGCAAGGCCAAACGACGCGGTCAGGCCAAAGGTGCTCGCAAAGATTACGTAGCCCACAAGGGACAGGCCCACGGACTGCTTGCTGGCGGCGGCCGACATCATGACCATGCCGACGATGGTCAAAATAAATGAGCCAAAGACCAGCGGCAAAGCGGCGCCGCTCATCATCATGCGCGCAAACGACATGGTGCTCGTAAAGTAAGCACCGACGCCCATGGCGCAAAAGCCCAAAAAGATCAGGGCAGACATGACAAGGTTGTACGCGCGCGGCGACATCTCCTTGGCGCGGCTTGCGCCGCTCTCGACGGGGCCGTTCTGATAGCCCTGGATATCGTTCATAGGTTCGTCCTTTCAAAAAGTGCCGTGAAAGACGGCGCAGCAGGTGACAAGATTCCTGTCATTGTACCCGAATGCCGTACGTCCTTACCCACGGCGCTCGCCCTCGAGCGTACGGTCGAATGCCCACACCCACCAACGCATCAGATGGGCCTGCGAACCATCTGGTCGTTCGCGCGTCTGGTCCTCCAGATACAACTCGGTCGCGTGCCCGCCAAAACGCACCTTATAGGTTGCCGTACGGATGCCGTGAACCGTCAGGCCAAACCCAGTGGTCGAGACAATCTCGTCAATCGTAAAGCAACGACCGTCGACCCAGCAGACGGTGACCGGCACGACCTGTCCGCCCGCGAGGATGCGAGCCACGACGTCCACATACTGCTTGTGCACGCGCCGAGTTTTGCCATCTGTCTGTCGATATTCCATGCCTCCTATTATCGAACGCATGTTTGCATGTTGTAAAGCGAACAGACTGTGGTTTTGGAGTGTCGTAGTAATCGCACGTGTCCGCATGGCGTGTTAGCAAAAAGAACACCCGCGGTCAACAGGGCTAATATTCAATTTTAGTGCCAAAAAGTTCACTTCTCCCATCAGAACTCGGTAAAGAGACCCGCAGGAGGTGATACGATTTATCATGTTTTTGTAACGTGTCTGCAAACTTCGAGAAAGCCCATATATGGACGTAACGTTCTCAACCTTCCTCGGCCAAATTGTGTCGAACCCAGTCCTTGCCGTCACCGTGATCCTCGCGTTGGGCGCCATCTTCGTCAATGGATGGACCGACGCGCCCAACGCCATCGCGACCTGCGTCACTACGCGTTGCATGCCCGCCCGCGCCGCCATTCTCATGAGCGCCGCATTCAACTTCCTCGGCGTGCTCATCATGACGCACTTTAACGCGAGCGTCGCCAACACCATCTCACATATCGTCGACTTTGGCGGAAACAGCACCATGGCGCTCGCCTGCCTATGCGCGGCGCTGTTCTCCATCGTCGTCTACGGCGCCACAGCGTCGCGTTTTGGCATCCCCACCTCGCAAAGCCACAGCCTTATCGCCGGCCTGACCGGTGCCGCCATCGCCCTCGGCGGTGCGAGCAGCGTCAACGTCCACGAGTGGATGAAGGTCATCTACGGCCTGGCGCTCTCCATCGGCCTGGGCTTTGTCATGGGCTGGGTCCTGTGCAAGCTCGTCTCGATTCTTTTCGCCGCCGCCAACAGGCGACGTGCCAATGTCTTCTTTAAATACGCTCAGATCGCGAGCGCTGCGGCCATGAGCTTTATGCACGGCGCGCAGGATGGACAGAAGTTCATCGGCGTGCTCTTTTTAGGCGTGGCCTTTGCCAGCGGCCAGACGAGCGTCGGCGATGCAGGCATCCCCATCTGGATTATGCTGCTGTGCTCGGCCACCATGGGTATCGGCACCAGCGTGGGCGGTGAGCGCATCATCAAGTCCGTCGGCCAGAGCATGGTTAAGCTCGAGAAGTATCAGGGCTTCTCCGCCGACCTCGCGGGCGCCGCGAACCTGCTGCTTGCCACCCTTACCGGCATCCCCGTGTCCTCCACACACATCAAGACCTGCGCCATCATGGGCGTCGGTGCCGTCAAGCGCCTCTCGGCCATCAACTTCGGCGTCGTCAAGGACATGATGTTCACCTGGTTCTTCACCTTCCCCGCCTGCGGACTCATCAGCTTTGTCATGGCCAAGCTGTTCATGATGTTCCTCTAGTCAAACCGAACGTCCATCTGGACCGCAACACTTCGCCCACCCGTCTTCGCCTCGAAAGGACCCACCCATGGCAAAGAAACCCGATTCGTTCTACTTTGACAACTACGTCGCCTGTGCCGACCTTGCTGTCCAGGCCGCAGAGTTGCTCATCAAGATTTTTGAGAACTTTGATCCCGCGCAGATCCACGACATGCTCGAGGAGATGCATGCGATTGAGCATGCGGCAGACAAGAAGCACCACGAGCTCGAAGACGCCCTGCTCACCGCCTTTATCACCCCGCTCGAGCGCGAGGATCTGGATCTGATGAGCTGCGCGCTCGACACCGTGCTCGACCGTATTGAGGGCGTCGTGCAGCGCGTCTACTTCACCAACATTCAGAGCATCCATCCCGACGCCATCGTCATCGCCCACAAGGTGACTGACGCCTGCCGCGCCATGAAAGACCTGATGGTCGAGCTTCCCAACTACCGCAAGTCCAAGACCCTGCGCGAACTCGTCATCCAGATCAACACCATCGAGTCCGAGGCCGACGAGCTCTACATCAACGCCATGCGCAACCTGCACGTTAACGGCAAGGATCCGCTCGAGGTCATCGCTTGGCGTGACGTCTACGCCTTCCTGGAGTACTGCGCCGACTGCTGCGAGAATGTGGCCGATGTTGTGGATTCGATTGTCATGAAGAACAGTTAATTGGGGGTACGTGTCCCGGCGGCGAAGGGCCGGCCACGGTTTGCTTTCTCACTCCGGCTGCTTTGCAGAGTCGTTCGAAAGCAAACC
>CABRFW010000159.1 GCA_902470265.1 uncultured Collinsella sp. | reverse complement strand
GCCTGCAAGGATAACGATCACGATCACATCCGCTACGAGGCCGGCGACCTGGTCTACCACCTGCTCGTGACGCTCGAGCGCTACGGCATCACCCTCGACGAGCTAGCCGGCGAACTCAACGCCCGCCGCCACTAGTCATTGGGGACGTTCTTAAACGACTAGTTAGGCGAGGGGCGTGGGTTGCCATTCGCCGGTGGGGTGGGGGATATCGAAGGTTCGATAACCGCAGTCGTAGGCGTGGGCCTGGGCCTCGCGGATGTTCCAGCAGATGTCGCGGGCGCGGTGCGCGTCCGAGCCAAAGGTAATCGGTACCTCGGCGTGGGCGAAGCAACGCAACAGCCCAGTCGCGGGATAGTAGTCGTCGAGGCCCTTGCGGGGTGCGGCGGTCGAGACCTCAACGCGGCGACCCGTATCGTGCGCGCACTCGGCCATCTGCTGCCAAAACGGTGCGGGGTCAAAGTCGGGCGCAAAGCCTTCCTTCGAAAAGCGCATGACCAGGTCGGGATGAGCCATCACATCAAAGTTAAGTGGGCTTTCGCAGGCGCGGCACCAGTCGTCGACGTAGCGCTCCCACACGCCGCGCACGCCCAGGTTTTCCCAAACGTGCAGGTCGGTGTCGTCGTCGATCCAACCGCAAAGGGAATCGGGTGTATCGGGGCGAGCGACGTTTTCCGTTTTCGCCGTACCCGCGGCACCGGTCATGATATCGCCTGGGTTGCCAATCCAATGCACGCTGCCAAGGCGTACGACGGCGCCCTGGGACCAGCGCTCTACCAAGGGCTCGCAACCCTCGTACCAATCGCATTCAAAACCGTAGATAAAGGTGAGCTCCGGAGCGATCTGCGCGGCGAGTTTGCGGGCGTCCTCAAAGGCCAGACGATGTGCCGTCAGGTCACCCTCGACAACCTGTACTTCGCAGTTGGCGTCCATGCTGGCGGGCAGGGTGAGGTGATCGGTCGAGACCATGACGCGGCAGCCGGCCGCAGCAGCGGCACGGACGTTGTCCTCAAACGAGGCATGCCCGTCCGAAAACGAGGTGTGGGTATGGCAATCGACCAGCGGGCACATGGGCATAGCGGCTCCTTTGCGTCAAGCGAATCCGCTTCATTGTAATGGCGCAGCTCTCAACACGCCGGGCACGCCGGGGATCGAAATCGATTGGAAAGGTTGCGCGGCGCGTGGTGCGGCCTCGCTTGCTCTCAAAACGTGTACGTCAGCCTCCAAAATCGACAAATAATGACATGTTTGGAGGCTGACGTACACGTTTGGATGGGGGCGAGGGCGGCGACGGACGAAAGTCACGCTTGTGCCACGTCCGATGTGCTAGCGTTTGGATGAACAAAACGAGCCCGTGCGGAAAGGAGCCGGACCGTATGCCATGCGATAGTACATCCCCGCTGTCCCGCGAGACCGATGCACCCGAAACCATCGTCAAGCTGGAATGCGACATCGACGATGCGTCGCCCGAGGTGCTCGCCTACGCCGCCGACCGTCTGCGCGGGGCAGGCGCCCGCGAGGTGCACTGGCTGCCCCTCTATTGCAAGAAAGGCCGCCCCGGCTGGCAGCTGCAGGTAATCTGCACCTACGAGGATATCGAGCGCCTGCAGACGATTATCTTTTTGGAAACCACGACCAACGGCATTCGTCGCCAGGTCATGGAGCGCGTTTGCCTGCCACGCCGCTTTGAGCGCGTAACGACGCCATGGGGCGAGGTGTCCGTTAAAGTGGCCACCCTGCCCGACGGCAGCGAGCGTGCAGCGCCCGAGTACGAGGACTGCGCCCGTCTCGCTCGCGAGCATAATGTGCCGCTCCAGCGCGTGATGCGGGCGGCCCAGAGCGCGGCACTGCGATTTGAATAACGCGGCTGGTGGCGACATCCTGCGCCTAGCCATGTCAACCCCATTCGAAAGGATCTCCCCATGAAATACCTCATCGCCTCCGACATCCACGGCTCGGCATACTGGGCCGAGCGCCTCTGCGCCGCCATCGAGTCCGAGCAGCCCGATCGCATTGTGCTGCTGGGCGACCTGCTCTACCACGGCTCGCGTAACGACCTGCCGCGCGACTACGCTCCCAAGCGCGTGATTCCGCTGCTCAACGCCCTGGCCGACCGCATCATCGCGGTGCGCGGCAACTGCGACGCCGAGGTCGACCAGATGGTGCTCGACTTCCCCGTCATGGCCGACTACGCCACGCTGTTCGACGAGACCGGCCGCGAGCTGTTCCTGACGCACGGCCATGTCTTTGGCGCCGGCATGCACAACAGCGTCGACCACGCGCCCGCGTTGCCCGGGGGCTCCGCGCTCGTCTACGGCCATACGCACATCAAGGTCAACGAGGAAAGCGCCGCGCACCCGGGCCTGTGGCTCTTCAACCCCGGTAGCGTGAGCATTCCCAAGGACGGCACGCACAGCTATGGCATCTACGAGAACGGCGCGTTCCGCCACGTGATCCTGGAGGAGGAGTAACCATGGCGCAGCACATGGCTCAGCAAAATGCCGAGGGCTCGCGCGATCTGTCCACGCTGGTCGACGCGTCGGCCGAGCTGCAGCATCTGGTACAGACCATCTGGCGCCTGCGTCAGCCCGATGGCTGCCCGTGGGACCGCGAACAGACGCATCAGAGCATTGGCAAGAACATGATCGAGGAGGCCTACGAGGCGCTCGACTGCATCGAGGCTGACGATGCGGCACACCTGCGCGAGGAGCTGGGTGATGTGCTCATGCAGGTAGTGCTGCACGCGCAGATCGCGGCCGACGCCGGCGAGTTTACACTGGCCGACGTGGCGCGCGATATTGACGCCAAACTCATTCGCCGTCATCCGCACGTGTTTGGCGATGTGGATGCCGAGAGCTCCGACGAGGTGCTCAAGATTTGGGACGAGGTCAAGCTTGCCGAGAGGGCTGCCAAGGACAAGGCCGTGGCGGCAGGCGAGGCTGCGCCCGAGGGCCTGCTCGACGGCGTGCCCACGCATCTGCCTGCGTTGATGCAGGCGCAGAAGGTGTCGCGCAAGGCCGCGGCCGTGGGCTTTGAGTGGGAGACGGTCCAGGACGTGTGGGACGAGGTCGCCGAGGAGCGTGCCGAGTTTGAGGCTGAGGAGCCTGGCTCGCCCGAGCGCGAGATGGAGTTTGGCGACCTGCTCTTTGCCCTGGTCAACGTCGCGCGCAAGGAGGGCATCGACGCCGAGAGCGCCCTGCGCGCCAGCACGGCAAAGTTCCGCCGCCGCTGGGCCGCGATGGAGCAGATGGCCGCTGGCGCCCACGTGGATCTGGCCGAGCTTTCGACCCACGGCCTCAACGACCTGTGGGATGCCGCCAAGGCGGAGGAGTAAGACTGCGGGAACGACGGGCTGGCATGCCCTATCGTTCCCGCTAAATTTTTCGAAAAACAAGTGTATCCCTCGGCTAACTTAGGGCATAATGCAAAAAGTGCGACAAGGCTAACTTACGGAGGCGCACCGACGGTGCCCGGTCGGCCGGTCGCCAAGCATTCAACCCGTTTCCAAGTGAGAGGGAGACAACATGAGCGATATTTTGGACGTCTACGGTCGCGAGGTGCTCGACAGCCGCGGCAACCCTACCGTCGAGGTCGAGGTCGTGCTCGAGGATGGCAGCTTCGGTCGCGCGATGGTGCCTTCGGGCGCTTCGACTGGCGCTTTCGAGGCTTGCGAGCTGCGCGACGGTGACAAGGGTCGCTACCTGGGCAAGGGTGTTTCGCAGGCCGTCGAGCACGTCAACAACGAGTGTGCCAACGCCGTCGTGGGCCTCGATGCCTTCGATCAGCGCGCCGTCGATGCCGCGCTAATCGCCGCCGATGGTACGCCCAACAAGACCAAGCTCGGCGCCAACGCCATTCTGGGCGTGTCGCTGGCCGTCGCCCGCGCCGCTGCCGAGTCGGCGGGCCTGTCGCTGTACCAGTATCTGGGCGGCGTCAACGCCCACCTGCTGCCCACGCCCATGATGAACATCCTCAACGGCGGCGTGCATGCCGACAACAACGTCGACTTCCAGGAGTTCATGATCATGCCGGTGGGCGCCCCGAGCTTTGCCGAGGGCCTGCGTTGGTGCGCCGAGGTCTACCACACCCTCAAGGGCGTGCTGCACGAGGCCGGCCTGGGCGGCGGCGTGGGCGACGAGGGCGGCTTCGCGCCCAACCTCAAGACCAATGCCGAGCCGTTCGAGTACATCACCAAGGCCGTGGAGAAGGCCGGCTTTAAGCCCGGCGTCGACTTCATGTACGCCATGGATCCGGCGTCCACCGAGTTCTACAACGCCGAGACCGGCATGTACGAGCTCAAGGGCGAGGGCGTGGAGTACACGAGCGCCCAGATGG
>CABRFW010000158.1 GCA_902470265.1 uncultured Collinsella sp. | reverse complement strand
GAGAGGTTATCCGAAGGCCCGCCCGCCGGGAGGGGTTTCTTCTGAGCGATCCCGCAGCGCGAAGCGCGAGGACCAGCGAAGAAGAAACCCCGCAGGCGGTCGGGCCGGTGGGAGGGATGGCCTTTCGACCTACTCTTTTTCGACCGCGCGCATGATCGCCTTGTAGATCTCCATCAGCGGGATGATCAGGAAGGCCAGGCCCAGCGCGGCAAGAACGCCCTTGAGCTCAAGCGTCACGGGGCCAAAGAACATCTCGGCAAGCGTCGGCTGCACGGTCACGATCACCGTCAGCACCAGTGCCAGCGCGGCGGAAGCCCACAGCCACTTGTTCTGCTTCTTCATGGTGAACAGCGACGCACGACGGCTGCGCATATTGAAGCAGTGGAAAATCTCGACCATGTTGAGCGTGATGAACGCCATCATCACGCCTTCCTCGTCGGCATTGCCGGCGATCATATCGGCGATGTGGATGTAGCCCATGTCAAAGTACACGCCCACAAAGAAGCTCGCCAGCACCAGCACGGTGATGATTAGGCCCTGGACCACGCAGTCCAGACCCATATGTCCGGCAAAGACGCCGTCCTTGGCGTTGCGCGGCTTGCGCTTCATGATGTCGCCCTCGGCGTCCTCCATGCCCAGCGCGAGCGCGGGGAAACAGTCGGTGACCAGGTTCACCCACAGCAGCTGCACCGGCTGGAAGATGGTAAAGCCGATGAGCGTGGCGATGAACACCGAGAAGACCTCGGCAAGGTTAGCCGAAAGCAGGAACTGGATGACCTTGCGGATGTTGTCGTAGATGCGACGGCCCTCTTCGCAGGCACCGATGATGGTAGCGAAATTGTCGTCGGCGAGCACCATGTCGGCGACGTTCTTGGTGACGTCGGTACCAGTAATGCCCATGCCCACGCCGATGTCGGCGCGCTTGATGGACGGGGCGTCGTTGACGCCGTCGCCCGTCATGGCCACGATCTGGTCGCGCGACTTCCAGGCCTCGACGATGCGTGTCTTGTGCTCGGGCTGGACGCGGGCGTACACGCCGTAGTCCTCGATGTGCGCGTCGAGTTCCTCGTCGCTCATGCGATCGAGGTCGGCACCGGTGATGGCATGGCTGCGATCGGTGACGATGCCCAGCTGCTTGGCGATGGCCACGGCGGTGTCGATGTGGTCGCCCGTGATCATGACGGTGCGGATACCGGCATCGTGGGCCTCGCGGATGGCGTCGGCGACCTCGGGGCGGACCGGGTCAATCATGCCGGACAGGCCGCAGAAGACCAGGTCGTGCTCGAGCGCAGCGGGGCTGCAGTCGCTCGGGACCTCGGTGTAGGTGCGGCTTGCCAGCGCCAGCACGCGCAGGGCCTCGTCGGCCATGGCCTTGTTGGCGGCCACGAGCTCGGCGCGACGCTCCTCGGTCAGGGGGACGACCTTATCGCCGTCGTAGATATGGGTGCACAGGCCGATCACCACGTCGGGCGCGCCCTTGGTGTACTGCTCATACTCGCCGTCCAGGGTCTCGACGACCACGGACATCATCTTGCGGCCCGAGTCGAACGGGGCCTCGCCCACGCGCGGGTGCTCGGCAGTCAGGCCAGTAAGACCAGCCTTGCCGGCATCGTTGACGAGCGCGCACTCAGTCGGCTCGCCCACGGCCTCGCCCAGGTCATCGTCCCACTGGGCATCGGAACACAGCGCCATACCGGCCAGGAACTTCTCCTTAGGCGCAGCGAGCTCGTGCTTGACGACGGTCATCTTGTTTTGGGTAAGGGTACCGGTCTTGTCGGAGCAGATGGTCTGCGTGCAGCCGAGAGTCTCGACGGCAGAGAGCTTGCGGATGATTGCCTGGCGCTTGGCCATCTTGGTCACGCCAAGCGATAGCACGATGGTCACGACGGCGACCAGGCCCTCGGGGATGGCAGCGACGGCGAGCGAGACGGCAACCATAAAGGTGTCGAGCAAGGCTGTCGGGTCGGTGAGGACGTTGCCCACGCCGTGACGGATGATGTCGACGCCAAAGATGACGACGCAGATGACGATAACCATGATGGTAAGGATGCGGCTGAGCTCGGCAAGCTTCACCTGCAGCGGCGTGAGCTCTTCCTTGGCCTCGGCCAGGGCGCCGGCGATCTTGCCCATCTCGGTGTTCATACCGGTGCCGACCACGACGGCGCGACCGCGGCCGTATACCACGGTGGAACCCATGTAGCACATGTTCTTGCGGTCGCCGAGCGGCACGTCGTCGGTGCCGGCGGCGAGCTCAATGACGTTGGCATGCTTCTCGACGGGCACGGACTCGCCGGTAAGGGCGGCCTCCTCGATCTTCATCGTGGCGCTCTCGAGCACACGGCAGTCGGCCGGGACGGAGTCGCCCGCCTCGAGCATGATCACATCGCCGGGCACGAGCTCGGCGCTCGGCAGGTGCACGAGCTTGCCGTCGCGCAGCACCTTGGACTGCGCCGCGCTCATCTCCTGCAGGGCCTCGAGGGCCTCCTCGCTTTTAGCCTCCTGGACCACGCCCAGCACCGAGTTGACGATAACGACGAACATGATGATGGCGACATCGGCAAAGTCCGCCTCGCCCTTGACCATGCCCGTGAGCGCGCTGATGACGGCGGCAACGATCAGCATGATGACCATGGGGTCGGCCATCTGCTCAAAGAAGCGCTTCCACAACGGCGTCTTCTCGGCTTCCTCGAGCTTGTTAGGGCCTGTCTTGGCGAGGCGCGACGACGCCTCGTCGTTGCTCAGGCCGAGGTTCTCATCGACACCTTGGTCGCTGAGTACCTCCGCCGCGGCGGACAGGTATTCCTTTTGCATATAGAGTCCCCTCCTGGGATTCGGGCCACTCAGCAGATTGATGCCCGATCATAATTCCCAGGAGAAGGGCAAGGGCTCATCAAGGCTGCCGTGCTGAGCGGCAGTTGATAGTGGGGCTATGGTACCCCAAAGCGGCGCGTCTAGCCAAAACATTCCAATTGGAAACACGGCTCGAGTGCAACGATGCAGACCGTGTGATGCTCAACATTGATAAAACGTTTTTTCTTCGGTGCATCATCAAACTGAAATATCGCCCAGATAGCAGCGGTCAGAACGGTTGGTAAAGATTTTTCATATACCGTTTTTACCGCAAAAAATGAACTTCTAATTCGGCATACGGTCGATTTTTTGAGGTATTCGGTCGGCATTTCGTTATAATCATCTCAGTTTTATTTCTTATGGTTTATCTATCAGCGCAAGACGATGTCAGATGGAGGTCTGAATGTACAAGCGCACCAAGATTGTATGCACCATGGGTCCCGCCTGCGATAGCGACGAGACCATCCGCGAGATGATCAAGGCGGGCATGAACGTCGCCCGTTTTAACTTCTCGCACGGATCCTACGACGAGCACCACGGTCGCATCGAGCGCGTCCGTCGTATTTCCAAGGAGCTCGGTCTGCCCGTCGGCATCCTGCTCGACACCAAGGGCCCCGAGGTCCGCACCGGCCTTTTGGTCGATGGCAAGAAGGTTGCCGTCAAGACCGGCGACAAGATCGTCGTCACCGCTCAGCCCACGTCCGAGGATTTCCACGGCACCGCTGAGCACATCTCCCTCGACTACCTGGCTCTGCCCTCCGAGGTCGAGAAGGGCTCCCTCATCCTGATCGATGACGGCCTGGTTGCCCTCGAGGTCGAGTCCGTCGACGGCCAGGACATGACCTGCGTCGTTAAGAACGACGGCCTGATCGGCGAGCGCAAGGGCGTCAACATGCCCAACGTCAACATCTCGCTGCCCGCCATCACCGAGCGCGATCGTCAGGACATCCTCTTTGGCCTGACCGAGAACATCGACTACATCGCCGCTTCCTTCATCCGTGACGGCGAGTCCGTCCGCGGCATCCGCGAGCTTTGCCGCGAGAACGGCGGCGAGCACGTGACGATCTTCCCGAAGATCGAGTGCGCCCTGGGCGTCGAGAACTTCGACGAGATCCTCGAGGCTTCCGACGGCATCATGGTCGCCCGTGGCGACCTGGGCATCGAGATCAAGCCCGAGCTCGTTCCGCACATCCAGAAGGAGATCATCGCTAAGTGCAACGCGGCCTACAAGCCCGTTATCACCGCTACGCAGATGCTCGACTCCATGCAGCAGAACCCGCGCCCGACGCGCGCCGAGGTTGCCGACGTTGCTAACGCCATTTACGACGGCACCGACGCCGTTATGCTTTCCGGCGAGTCCGCTGCCGGCAAGTACCCGGTCGAGGCCGTCAAGATGCAGGCCAGCATCGCTCTCGAGACCGAGAAGTACCTCCCGGCCCACGCTCCGCTCGAGGTTCCGGCCGATGCTCACGGCACCCGCGTCGTCAACAACGTTGTGGGTA
>CABRFW010000157.1 GCA_902470265.1 uncultured Collinsella sp. | reverse complement strand
GTGAACAGCGCCGTGGCAGAACTTTCCCGAATGGCTACCGTCGATCGCAAACTGGGCGACATTGCCGATGCGCTTTCGGATGCCTGTATCTCCCTTGAGGATTGCGCGAACGAGCTTCGTACCTATCGCGATGGCGTCGCCTTCGACCCGCGCGAGCTCGCACGCATGCGTGAGCGATATTCCGACCTAAAGGGCCTGTTGCGTCAGTGGGGTCCCACCATGGACGATGTTTTTGCCATGCGCGATCGCTCGCAAGAGCTGCTGTCCCTGGTCGATGATGGCGATGAGCAGATCAAAAAGGCGCGTGAGGCACTCGGGAGCGCCGAGCGCGAGTTGTTTGCCGCTGCCAAGGCACTTAAGCGCGCACGCAATACGGCGGCCCCGCGCTTCTGCCACGAGGTTGGCCGCCAGATGGCTCGCCTGGAAATGGGCGGCGCCGAGCTCGTCTGGGAGTCGCGCGATCTTCCCCGTGCTGAGTGGACGCCCGTTGGTCCTTCGAGCTACGAGCTGCTATACCGTAGCGGTGCTGGTTTGACGCCGCGTCCCCTGCGTCGAATTGCGTCGGGCGGCGAGCTCAGCCGCGTCATGTTGGCAAGCAAAGTTGTCCTCGGTAATGCGGACGGTGTCGATACGCTTGTGTTTGACGAGGTCGATGCTGGTGTCGGTGGCTCCACGGCGCGTGCACTCGCGGGCGTGCTGGCAGATCTCGCCGCTACGCATCAGGTGATTGTCGTAACCCACTTGGCGCAGGTCGCCGTCATGGCCGACAAGCATTATGTCGTCAGCAAGGAACCGGGCGATGTTCCCCAGACGCATTTGGACGAGGTAACCGGCGAAGCGCGTACCGCCGAGATCGCCCGCATGTTGAGCGGCGATCAGTCCGAGGCAAGCTTGGCCCACGCGAAGCAGATGCTCGAAGAAGCTCGAGGTTAGGTCGTATCAGCGGTGTTGGTGGGACAAAATGGACTGAAATTTTTGTCCCACTACGCGTTTTACTCAACGACCTTATCCGGCTGGATGAGCTCCTCGTAGTAGCTGATATGCTCGCGAGCGTCTTCAATCTCGGGCAGCAGGAAGTTGTAGATGACTTCGATGATCATCGTGGCGCTGATCTTGGAGAACGCAAAGTCGCCCGTTGTCAGCAGCGCTTCGTGGTTGACGGTGTTAAAAGTGTAGTCTGCCAGGCGCGCGAGCGGGGATTTGCTGTCGCTGCTGATGACGACTACGGTTGCGCCGCAGTTGCGAGCCGCTTTTGCCATGCGATTCAGTCGGCGCGATTTGCCAGAGTTTGAGATTAGCACGATGACGTCACCCGGGCGTAACGTGAGCGCAAAGCCGATTGATGTCTCGCTAATGGTGCTCGCCATGCAGCGCAGGCCCAGCTGCGAAAACTTAAACGTCGCATCGAGCGCGACCGCGTTCGTATTGCCCACGGCGGCGAACTCAATAACGCCGGCATTCTTAAGCGCGTGTACAACTGCGGCCAACGTGTCGTGATCTATGCCGTCGATGGTCGCATTAAGCTCACTCACCTTGGCGGCGAGGATATTTTTTAGGCTCTGCTCCATATTGTTGAGCGAGACCTCGTCAGTCAGGCCCTCGTTACGCTGGCTTTCCAAATCCCTCGCCAACGAAAACTGAAAGCTGCGGAAGCTACCAAAGCCAAGCTTGCGGCAGAAGCGCGAAACGGTCGCCTCGGACGTGGCGGCGGCGCGCGAGAGCTGAGCGGCCGTGAGGCGTGGCGCCTCGGACTGGTGCTCCAATATATAGTCGACAATGCGCTGCTCGGACTCGCTGTATCCCTGATGGGTGCTAATGAGGGAAAGTGCGCTCTTGCTACTATCGGTCATGGATGGCTCCTGGTTGGCATGAAAATCTAATTTACTACGCCATGCCATAGTATACGGGCATTTTCAATTACAAGATACACCTTGCCGTTTCAAGTGTTGATGGTAAACTTTCACTTACCGTTTACGGTTATGAAAGAACCTTTCACCGGAGATTTGCACCTTAGCTCTTCTCACGCGGACGGTAGGTTGGTATCTTTCAGTTGTGGAAAAACGCGCATCGAAGCGCGTGTAGGGGAGCGCCCGCGGGCGCTGTACTCAAGAAGGAGGGACACATGGCTAAGTTTGACATCATCGCCGCGACCGGTTGCCCGACCGGCATTGCGCACACCTTCATGGCTAAGGAGGCGCTGGAGAAGGCAGCTGCCGAGCGCGGTCTGACCATTAAGGTCGAGACTCATGGCCAGGTCGGTGTCGAGAACGAGCTCACCAAGAGTGAGATCGCTGGTGCCAAGGCCGTCGTCGTCGCAGCCGACAAGGATGTCCAGGCTGAGCGTTTCGCCGGCAAGCCCATGGTTTCCGTTGGTGTTTCCAAGGCCCTGTCCGTTGAGGCCGCCGGTAAGCTGATTGACCGCGCGCTCGCCGCCAAGGGCGACGACACGGTTGCCGCTGCCGCCGATGTCGAGGACGAGGTCGAGGAGAAGGAGTCCATCGGTCACGTCATCTACAAGCACCTCATGAACGGCGTCAGCCACATGCTGGTCTTCGTCGTTGCCGGTGGTGTTCTGACCGCCATTTCGTTCCTGTGGGGCATCACGTCCTTTGATTCGACGGCTGCCGACTACAACAGCTTTGCCGCGATGCTCAAGATTATCGGCGGTATCGCCATGAACCTCATGGTTCCGGTGCTCTCCGCTTACATCGCCGAGTCCATCGGCAAGCGCCCGGCGCTCGTCCCCGGTTTCGTCGCCGGTATGATTGCCATCCAGGGCTTGCCTGTTAACGCCGATACCGGCATGATCGACGCCGGTGGCGCAGGTGTGGGCTTTGGCTTCCTAGGCGGCATCGTCGGCGGCTTCCTCGCTGGCTATGTCATCCTGCTGCTCGAGAAGGTTTTCTCTAAAATTCCTGCGAGCCTTAATGGCCTGAAGGCAATCTTCCTGTATCCGCTGTGCTCTACCGCCATCGTCGGTCTGGTCATGCTTGGTATTTCCGGCCCCATGGCTGCCATTAACCAGGGCATGATGGATTTCCTGCAGAGCCTCGGTAACTCCGGTCCGGTGATCCTTGGCCTGGCCATCGGCTGCATGTGCGCCTTTGATATGGGCGGCCCGGTCAACAAGGCTGCTTACGCTACTGGCACCTTCCTGCTCGGTACCGCTCTCGAAGCTGGCGTCGGCACCGAGACCTACAACTTCGGCACCAACTTCATGGCTGCCGTCTCCGCCGCTTGCATCGTTCCGCCGCTGATCACCACCTTCGCCGTCGTTGTCGGCAAGAAGTACTTCAGCCAGGAGGACCATGACGCCGGTGTCGTCAACCTCATCCTTGGTTGCACCCACATCACCGAGGGCGCCATTCCGTTCATGACCAAGAACATCTGGCCCGTCATGCCCATCATGATGCTCGGTTCCTCTATCGCTTCGATCCTGACCATTATGTTCAACGTTCACGATCCGGCGCCTCACGGTGGCTTCCTGGTCCTGCCCGTTGTCGAGAACGGTCCGCTGTGGGTCCTCGCGATCCTCATCGGCGCTGTGGTCGGTGGCATCCTGTTCGTAGCCTTCAAGAAGTACGACTTCGAGAAGAACCAGAAGCCCGCTCCTGCAACCAAGCCGGTTGAGGCCCCCAAGGCCGCTGCCGTCGAGGCCCCCAAGGCCGAGGCTGCTGACTTCGTGAAGGTCGAGAATGTCTTTGTCGCCGAGGACTTCGCTTCTCGTGACGAGGCTCTGAGCTTCGTTTCCAACCAGGCCGTCAAGGCCGGTATCGCCAGCGACGCCGACGCCGTGATGAACGCCTTCCTGGCCCGCGAGGCCGAGGGCACCACGGGCATGATGGAGGGCTTCGCTATCCCGCATGCCAAGTCCGACGCCATTACCGAGGCTGCCGTCATCGTCGTCAAGGACGAGTCCGGCGTGACCGGTTGGGACACCATGGACGGCGCTCCCGTCAACGTGGCTATTGCCCTGCTCATCCCCGGCGCCCAGGCCGGAACCACGCACCTCAAGATCCTGTCCAAGGTCGCCGAGGCGCTCATGGACGAGGACTTCCGTGCCACCGTCAAGGGTTCCACCGACGCCGCCGAGATCGCCAAGACGATCAACGCCCGCCTGGTCTAATCCACCAGCTCGCGAATAACATCGCCCCCTGTATATAAGGCGGAGTCCCTCTCCAGGGCCTCCGCCTTTTTCTACCCCTCCCATAAGTTGCGGTGAAATAGGGACTGTTTAAACGATTCAACCCCAAATTCAGTCCCTATTTCACCGCAACTTACAAAAGGGCATAGAGGGGGCTACCTATCGAGTCTTTGTCGCGAACGGTTCATCAGCCTGAATTCCGTTTGCACGATATTGCTCTGGATCGACCGATTTT
>CABRFW010000156.1 GCA_902470265.1 uncultured Collinsella sp. | reverse complement strand
GATGGCAGAACCGCCGCAAATCGACGAACCCACACCCACAAGCGTCGCGATCTTGGCCGGCACGTTCATAACGCGGCAGAGCACGAAGGCAATGACAAGCGAGGTCGAGATCGTCGCCACGATAATCGGCAGCGACTGAGCGCCTTTGGACAGAATCTGCGAGAGGTTCATGCCAAAGCCAAGCAGGATTACCGCGTACTGCAAGACTTTTTTAGACGTATAGGTGACACCGGCGGCGAGCTGTTCGCGACGATTCTTAGGAAAGACGAGCGCCAGGACCATGCCAAAGAGGATGGCAAACACCGGCCCGCCGACCACCTCAACCTGTTTGCCGAGCAACGTCGCGGGGATGGCGACGATCAGGCAGAACAAGACGCCCTTCCAGCGCTCGCGTACGATATTCGCCAGTTGCATATGGGATTCCTTCTTTCTATTTCACGTTTGCGACGGCTTATGATACGGCAACATTGAGCACAGCCGCGTGCAAACACAGACTAAGGTGCCGCAATAGTTCTCGGACGACAGCCGAATTACCCACCGCGGAGAGCTGATTCGCGGCATAATTAACAGCTGATATATGAGTGTGATAGAACGGTTGTGAGGCACTATGGAAGAATCGATGCACGTCGGCGAGCAGGAAACGAGCCTACAGGACCAGTCCTACCACACCATTCGGCGCAAAATCGTCTACCTGGACTACAAGCCGGGCGAAAAGCTGGGCGTCAAGCAGCTTTGCGACGACCTGGATATGGGGCGTACCCCTGTGCGCGAGGCGCTGGTGCGTCTGGCGCAAGAGGGCCTGGTGCGTACCGTGCCCCAAAGCGGCACCTATGTCTCGCCCATCAACCTCACTCTTGCCGAGAGCGCCTGCTACATTCGCGAGCACCTGGAAAAGCAGGTGATTGTGGAGTGCTGTGCCCGTGCCACCTCGGCAGGCATCGAGCAGCTCGACCGAGCCATCGCGCTGCAGGAAAAGACCATGGCCGAGGAGGATCGCATCGGCTTCTTTTTAAGCGACAACCTCATGCACCGCATGATCTTTAGCATCGCGTGCCGCAGCACCGTATGGTCGTGGCTCGAAGAGACCAATGCCGACCTGGAGCGCTTCCGCTGGCTGCGCGCCGCCACGCAGACGCTCGACAATCAGGAGATTGTTAACGAGCACAAGCAAATCCGCCGCGCCATCGCCGGCCGCGACCCCATCGAGGCGAGCTTTTTGGTCAGCAAGCACCTGCACATGATGTTCCGCAACCAAACCGAGGTTCTGGACCAGTTCCCCGAGTACTTCGAGACCAGCAAGCTCCGCTAACCTGCCAAAAAGGGACAGGTTCATTTTGCAGATTTTATCTGGGCAAATGCAACAAGGCCCGGCTCCGTCTTGATGCGGAGCCGGGCTTTAGTCGCTAGAACGGCGGAACCAACTACTCTACCGTGACGCTCTTGGCCAGGTTACGGGGTTGGTCGACGTCGCAGCCGCGCAGGATGGCGACCTCGCGGGCGAGCAGCTGCAGCGGGACACTCGCCGTGATGGGGCTGAACACGTCGCGGACTGCTGGCACGCGGATAATGCAGTCGGCGATCTTGTTGATCTCCTCGTCGCCCTCGGTGGCAACGACGATGACCTTGGCGCCGCGCGCCTTGCACTCCATAAGGTTCGACACGGTCTTGTCGTAGGTGGCACTCTTGGTGGCCACGGCGATGACAGGGAAGCCCGGGTCGATCAGGGCAATAGGGCCGTGCTTCATCTCACCGGCGGCATATGCCTCGGCGTGCAGGTAGCTGACTTCCTTGAGCTTGAGCGCGCCCTCGTAGGAAATAGCGGCACCCATGCCACGGCCCACGAACAGCGCCGACTGCGCGTCCTTGCACAGCAGGGCGGCCTCATGAACGGCCTCGGTCTGGGTATCCAAAATCCACTGGATCTGCTCGGCCGTATCGGAAAGCTCGCGGAACAGCATGCGCGCCTGCTTGGTGGTCAAGCGGTACTTGACCTGCGCCAGCAGCAGGGCCAAAAGCGTAAGGCTCACGACCTGGCCGATGAAGCTCTTGGTCGAGGCGACCGCGATCTCCTTGTTGGCCTTGGTATAGATGACGCCGTCGCTCTCGCGCGCCACGGGACTGCCCACCACGTTGGTGATGCCAAAGACCTTGGCGCCCTTGATGCGCGCATCGCGAATGGCGGCGAGGGTATCGGCCGTCTCGCCCGACTGGGACACGGCAACGACGAGCGTCGTCGGCGTGATGATGGGGTTGCGATAGCGGAACTCGCTGGCAGCCTCAACCTCGGTGGGAATGCGCGCCCAGCCCTCAATAAGGTTCTTTGCGATGAGACCGGCATGGTAGCTGGTGCCGCAGGCAATCACATACACGCGGTCGATATCGTTGAGCTCCTCGAGAGACAAGCCCAGCTCGTCGATATCGAGCTCACCGGCAGGCGTCATACGGCCAACCAGCGTGTCGCGCACGACGCGCGGCTGCTCGTGAATCTCCTTGAGCATAAAGTCGGGATAGCCACCCTTTTCGGCCATGTCCAGATCCCAATCGATATGGGTGACCTTGGGCTCGATAACGTTGCCGGCCTCGTCGGTGTACTCGACGCCTGCGGGCGTGAGCTTGGCAAACTGACCGTCCTCGAGCACCACGACATCGCGGGTGGCGTCGATGAGCGCGATGACATCGGAAGCAACATAGGAGCCGGTTTCGCCCACACCGACTACGATCGGGGAATCCTTGCGGGCCACGGCGATCACGCCGGGCTCGTCAGCGCACACGGCGGCCAGACCATAGGCACCGACCACGTGGGTGCAAGCCTCGCGCACGGAGGCCATCAGGTCGTGCGTCTCGGCATAGGCCTCTTCGATCAGATGCGCGAAGACCTCGGTATCGGTCTCGCTCTTAAAGTGGTGGCCTCGACCCTCCAACTCTTCGCGCAGCTCGGCGAAGTTCTCGATGATGCCGTTGTGGACGATGGCGATACGACCGTCGCAGCTGGTGTGGGGGTGAGCGTTAACGACGGAGGGCTTGCCGTGGGTGGCCCAACGGGTGTGGCCGATACCGCAGGTAGCGTCGCTGTCGATGTTGGAAAGCTCGCTCTCCAAGCCCGCGACCTTGCCCACGCGGCGGATGACGTCGAGGTGCACCGCGGCGTCCTCGCCCACCTCGAGCGCGACGCCCGAGGAGTCATAGCCGCGATACTCCATACGCTTGAGGCCCGTGACCAGGATGTTCTTTGCAATATCAGAGCCGGTGTAGCCGACGATTCCGCACATAGGATAAATCCCTTCGTTCGCGTGACTGCAAGACGTCCACGCACAGGGGGCGCTGAGACGTATAACGTTCGAGTATTGTACTCACGCAAACGCAAGCTGATATACCAGAAGTGGTATCTCAACTTAGATACCACCCGATGCACACACGTCCAGCCGGTCCAAACCACCACAAAAGCACCTGTCCCCTTCGTGGTGGTTTGAGCTGGCAACAGCGTTTCCCCAGATAAAACCTGCCAAAATAAACCTATCCCTCTTTGGTAGGTTTGGGATGCTACAATCTGGCTTGTACTTGAAACGCATCAAAGGGGCCGCTATGGCAAAGGTAAAAATCAGCGACGTCGCGCACGAGGCCGGGGTTTCGTTGGGCACGGTTTCCAACGCGCTCAACCATCCCGAAAAGCTGCGCCCCGAGACCCTCAAGCTCATTAACGAGACCATCAATCGCCTTGGCTACCTGCCCAACCAAAGCGCTCGTCAGCTCGCGGGCGGCGCCACCAAGTCCTTTGGCTTGGTGCTCCCCCGTCTCGACCACGGTTTTTCGCTCCAAATTGCCAGCGGCGCCCATAACGAGGCCCGCAAGCACGGTTACGACCTGCTCATCGCCAATGCCGATAACGACGATATTCTCCAGGACCATTACCTGCGCTACTTCATGGGCACGCAAATGTCCGGCGTCATGGTTCAGCCCATGGCATCCCCCGACTGGCACCCCGCTATGACCAAGATGCCCGTGCCGATCGTCCATCTGGACATCCATTGCTCCGAGCCCGGCTACTACGTAGCGGCCGACAACGAGGCCCAGGGTCGCATCATTGCCGAACTCGCCATCGCCCGCGGCGCGCACCATATTGTCGTCGTCGGCCGAGCAGCATTTATGCAACTCACCCTGCGCGTCCTTGGCATTCATAAGGCACTCGCCCTACACCCCGATATCAAGATCGAAGTCATCGACGCCGGCGAATGGAATACCGCCGCCGACGGCTACGGCATCGGCGCCCAAATCGCCGCGCGCCCCGCCGACGAACGCCCCGATTTTGTCGTCGGCCTGACCGACGTGTTGGCCTCGGGCGTTATCTCGGCATTGGTCGACAAAGGCATCTCCGTCCCCGAGCA
>CABRFW010000155.1 GCA_902470265.1 uncultured Collinsella sp. | reverse complement strand
GGAAAATCTCAATCTGTAACAACAACTCGGCAAAATCCGTCCCTCGTGTTACAGATTTAGACAAACCGTCCGGGCGGGAACTCAACATCTCAATCTGTAACACCTAGCCGTCCAAATCGGGTCTAGATGTTACAGATCGAGATTTTGTTTGAGAGGTTGAGAATTGGACCGAAAGCACGGTCCCGAAATAACAAAAAAGCTCGCCGGCTAGGCCGACGAGCTGCAAGTTCTTGGTCGCGGGGGCAGGATTTGAACCTACGACCTCCGGGTTATGAGCCCGGCGAGCTACCAGACTGCTCCACCCCGCAATGTCTGGGCGCCTCATGTGCGCAAGAAAGAATATTACGCGGGAGTTCGGTAAACGGCAAGGAAAATCTCGTAGAGCATAATTCCTTCATATTTAAACCCCTCAGCCCATATCACCGTAAACGAATCGCAGCCGAGCGCCGCCGGCAGCGCGTATACAATGGTGCGCGTCCTTTTACGCCGACACCTGGAGTAGACATGCTGCTCGCTATCGATATGGGAAACACGCAGACGGCCATGGGCCTGTTTGACGGAGACGAGCTGGTGCAGTCGTGGCGCATGCCCACCGACCGCTCCTATACCGCCGACGAGATCCACGTGCGCCTGATGGGCTTCTTTAAGATGTACGACCTCTCACTCGACGCGGTCGACGCGATCGCCTTTGCCGGCGTGGTGCCGCAGCTCTCGCGCGAGTGGCACGCCGTGGCCGACCGCATCGCGGCGGACGCCATCGTCATCGGGCCGCAGACGGCCGCCGTGACCAAGCTGCGCGCGGCGCGCCCCCAGGCCGTAGGTGCCGACCGCGTCGCCAACGCCGTTGCGGCCGAGACTTTCTACGGCGCGCCGGCAATCGTGGTGGACTTTGGCACCGCGACCAATATCGACGTCATCGATGAGGACGGTTATTACATTGGTGGGGCGATCGCGCCGGGCATCCGCATCTCCATGGACGCGCTTGCCGCCCGTGCCGCCAAGCTCGCCAGCGTGCCGCTCGAGGCGCCCGAACACGCCATCGGTCGCGACACCGAAGAGTGCATCAAGGTCGGCGCCGTGATGGGCGCCGCCGCCATGGCCGAGGGCTTGGTCGCGCGCATGAAGCGCGAGCTGGGCCGCGAGGACGCCACCGTTATCGCCACGGGCGGTCTCGCCGGCATCGTCGCCGATTCGACCGATGCCTTCGACGTGGTCGACGGACAGCTCACCATCAAGGGTATCTGCGAAATCTACCGCCGCATGCAGGAGCAGGGGTAAGGCGGGGTTTAAGTCGAGCGCGAGCGGCGAACTAGGCAACGCATCGGTCCTATTCCTCAAAATCGAAATTTTTTCGTTTTTGAGGAATAGGACTTTCTGCTAGGCCTCGCCGCACAGCCACCTCGCCAGGTCCACAATCTGCACCCCATTGCGGTCCGTGGCCTCGTGATGCGTGCGGGCGAGAATCATCTTGGGGTACGCGTCGCCAATGCTCAGCAGTGGTGAAATCTCGCGTTCAAATGTCTTATCCGAGCTGATGTCGTCGCTCACCTGAATGTAGAGCTTCTCGCTTCGCTTGATTGCCACAAAGTCTATTTCCTTTTTATAGAGCACACCGACGTATACCTCATATCCGCGGCGCAGCAGCTCGATTGCCACCATGTTCTCGTACACGCGACCCCAGTCCATATCGCGTGTACCGAGCAGTGCGTATTTGAACGCGTGGTCTGCCAGGTAATACTTCTCGCCGCTCCTAAGGTATTTCTTGCCGCGAATGTCATATCGACGAACTTTATAGAAGGCAAACGCATCGCACAGGTACCCCATGTACGCACCGACCGTCTTGTTCGTTATCTTTAGCCCATCCGCGTTCAAAACATCCGTAATGTTGCGCGCCGACGTTATGTTGGATACGTTGTCCATCATGTAATCGGCAATGCGCAGCAGCGCCGATTCGTTTCTCACGTTATGCCGCTGCACGATATCTCTCACGATGAGCGTTTTGAAGACATTGGAGAGATATTGATAACGCTGCTCCTGCAGTGGATAAGGGTAGGAGCCGGACATACCGCCGGTTCTCGCGTACTCATCGAAGTCGCGGTCGACCTCGCCCTCGTCGCCATAGAGTCGATACTCCTCAAACGAGAATGGGAAAACCTCGATCTCAAACGTACGCCCCGTAAAGAGCGTCGACAGATCGCTCGACAGCAAAAAGGCATTCGATCCGGTAATGAATATGTCGTACTGCTCGGATGCGTGGAGGCTGTTGATCGCACGCTCAAAACCGTCGCACATCTGAACTTCATCGATAAGCAGAAAGTTTTGTTTGCCGGACACTCGATGCTCTTTTACATAGGCGAGCAGCGCGTGATACTCGAGCAGATTCTCGAACTCATCGAGGTTGTAGTTGATATGGATGACATTCGAATTGGACAGATTTGCCTCCACGTAATCGCGGAGGGCCTCGAGCAATTTTGATTTACCGCTACGACGGATGCCCGTGATGACCTTGATGTCCGGCACGCCAATAAGGCTCGTCAACGTGTCCATATATGACGTTCTATTGATGAGTTTCATTGGGGCCTCCTCGCGGTCTTTTATCGCTATTCCTCAAAATTGAAAAATTTTCAGTTTTGAGGAATAGGCTCTATAGCGAATATACCTCGCGAAAGACCGAGCTGCCTTAATCCTATTCCTCAAAAACGAAAATTTTTCAGTTTTGAGGAATAGGGCGCTGGCAACCCATTCCCCAGATAGGCGAAACCCTCCCCGGCACAGGCCGAGGAGGGTCTTGTTGTCATGTCTATCTTTGGGCGCGAACGCCCCGCGCTACAGCCCGCGAATTCGTACGGCCTCGGGCGGAAACTCCTGCTCGCCGGCATCGGTCTTAATGGTCGCGCGGCCCCAGATGTCCAGGCCTGCAAACACACCGACCGCAAGCGGCAGGCCGTTGGGCGACACCGCCGCAACTTGGCGGCCCAGCAGCGGCACCATGTCGAAGTACTCGCCCAGCACGGGAGCCAGCGGCCCTGCGGCGCCTTGCGGCGTGTTGGCAACAACCGCCCAAGCGTCCACGCGGGCCAGCACGGCGGCGGCCAGCGTCTCGACCAGCGCTTCGTCAGCCACGTCCACACCAAGCTCGCCCAGCGCCGAACGCTCAATATCCACCGTCACGGCACCGAACATGCCCGCAGCAGCGGCACCGCCGTTCACGGCAACACGCGCGAGCGACGTCTCAAACGCAGGCGCACCGCACACGATATCGCTCGGCCACTGGATACCCACCTTACCGGCAAGGCCCAACCCCGGCGTCGAAGCCGTGCCCACGAGCGCGTCCATCATGCCCATCGCAGCCACAAACGGCAGGCCGTGGAAGGCATGCATGTTCACGTCCGGGCGCACGATCAGCGAAAACGTCAGCGAAGCATCGCCCGCGCTCCAAGCGCACCAGCCCGCGGACGCACCCTCGCGGCCCGCGTCGCGCGCGGCGTCAAGCTCGGTACCGGCGACAACAGCATTCATCTCGATCATCTACATACGCCCCAATTCGCCCACGATATGGCCCACGCGGTCCTCGGGCTCCTTGACCTCGACACCGTTGTAGCGGAAGAACCGCGGCGGGTCGTGCATCAGGTCCTCGAGCGGCACCAGCACAAAGTCGCGCTCGCCAATGAGAGGATGCGGCAGGCGCAGCTTTTTGCCGCCGTGAGTCTCGCCGTCCATCCACAGCAGGTCCAGGTCGATGGTGCGCGGACCGTTGGCCTTGGCCTTTTTGGAGCGGTCGCGCCCAAGCTCGGCCTCGATCTTCATGAGCTCGTCGAGCAGCACCAGCGGCGCCAGCTCGGTCTTGATCTCGATGACGGCGTTGGCAAACGCGTCCTGGCGCGTCTCGTAGGCCGGCTCGCTCTCGTAGATCTTGGAGGAGTTGGACACGCAGGTGAGCGGAATCTCGGCGATCATGTCGCGCGCGGCGCGGATGTTGTCGCAACGATGCCCCAAGTTGGAGCCCACGGCCACAAACGCACGGCGCGGCTGCGGCTTGGCGACGGCCCAGTAACCGTTCAGGAACTGCGCAAAACCCGCGGCGTCGTGCACGCGCACGATGTTCGCACCGGCCTGGATGGCGCCCAGGCACACGCCAAACGTGGCGGCATCGCGCGCGGCGGCCTCGGTCACGCCCGAGACAGCGCCCACAAAACGCTTGCGCGACACGGCGCACATGAGCGGATAGCCCAGTGACGCCATCTTGGCAGTCTCACGCTGGATGACGATGTCCTCGTTAGCCGACTTACCAAAGCCCGGGCCAGGATCGATGCAGATGCGGTCGCGCGACACGCCGGCATGGATGAGTGTGCGGGCCTGGTCGGACAGAAAGCCCATGACGCGGCGCATGATGGGCGCCGAATCGGGCAGGGTAA
>CABRFW010000154.1 GCA_902470265.1 uncultured Collinsella sp. | reverse complement strand
CAGCAAAAACAGGAACTATTCCACCGCAACTACAGCCAACGAGTTGTTGCGATTAGGTGAACGTTCACCTTTTTATTGTTTTTCTCTTCGCAAATAAAATCCCGTGCGTATACTTAGGCTCAAACGAAACCGATTTCGTTGAGCGTGGGCAATAGGATGCTAAGACACACCCTACCATCTTGGCATCTTATCGCCCACGCAATGCCATTTGCTTTCTTCCCGTCTCGTTGGACCTTTAGTCCCATTCCGGCACAGCGAGACACTTCCTAGACGACTGACCGTGGGGCCGGCTTTTCTGCTTTTGCAGCAGTGCCTCCGATAACCCTCTTTTGCCGGCCCGGGTCAGCTTTTTCACACAACCGAAAGGACGGGTAGCAACATGCGACCGCTCATCATCATGCATGGCGAGAACATCGACTGGTGCCATACCGTCATCAGAATGCTGATGTATCTTGTGGGCGTTGCAGTACTGGCACTCGGTATGAGTCTCCAGACGGCATCCGGCCTGGGCGTCGCCGCGCTCACGTGCTTTGCCACAACCCTATCCATGCTCACTGGCAAGACGCTCGGCTTTTGGATCACCGCAACCTACGTCGCCTACATCGTGGCGCAATTAGCCATCTTGCGAAGCGAGTTCCAGCCGCGCATCCTGCTCGAGTTGTTCTTCTCAACGCTGATTGGCGGCTTGACCGACCTCTTCATGGCGGTCAACCCACTGCATCCCACGGCACTCCCCACACAGATTGCGACCATGCTGCTCTCCCTCGCTGTCACCGCATTTGGCGTAAGTCTCGTCGTCAACACGGGCGTTGTCCCCAACGCGCCCGACGGCTTGGTGCAAGTCATTGCCGAAAAGCTTAAACGCCGCTTTGGTGACGTAAAAGTCGTGTTTGACTGCTCACATGTCGCCGCCTCGCTCGCGTTGTCGCTGATCTTTATGTACAACCTGGGCGGCTTTGGCGTCACGACCGCCATCTCGGCACTGTTCCTGGGCCATGTCATCAACGTCGCCAACAAGCTGTTCGCCCAGCGCTTTATCCGCGCGGCATTTGGAAAATAGCACCACCGTAAGAACCCGCGAACAGCGCTATACGTTGCTATATCTCACTATACTTTGCTATATCTTGCTATACTTTGCTATATCTTGCTATATCTTGAGCAAAGGTGGCTCACATGCAAACAAACCCTTTTAAGCCCACAGCAGGTAAAACACCTCCCACGATTATCGGCCGCGAAGATGTACTCGAAGAATTCAATGAGGGCCTCGTCAACGGGCCTGGTGCCCCGGGGCGCCTAATGCGCATAGCCGGCGTCCGTGGAACGGGCAAGACGGTCCTCCTTGACGAGTGCTCACGTTTGGCGCAAAGCCGTGGCTGGACGGTCATAAAAGAGGTCGCAACCGAGGGACTTTGCCAGCGCATTCTCGAACAGCTGCAGCCCAAATTCCAGGCCAAACATGCCAGATTTGAGCCCACCGTAGCTGGCATATCCATCGGCAGCATAGATATTGAGCGAATCGGCCCATCGCTACGCGACGCCATGAGACAGACAATATCCAAGAATGGAAATGGCCTGCTCATCACTCTCGACGAGATTCAAGACGCAGAGCTCGATGAGGTCCGAACGCTCTCCATTGCGATTCAGCAGGTTATCGGCGAAGACCTTGATATCGCCTTTGTTTTTGCTGGGCTGCCTTCGATGATTGAAAGCATCATCAACGGAAAGACACTTGCGTTTTTGCGCCGTGCCCTCCCCTTTGACCTGAAGGCTGTGGCAGTAACCGAAGTGTCGTACTCCCTCGAGGAAACCATTGAAGCGTCTGGCATGGAGTTGCAGCCAGGTATTGCCGGCCAACTTGCCGAGGCAACGCAAGGCTATCCTTTCATGATCCAACTCGTTGGATACTACGCATGGCAGTTGGCAAGACGCGCACATACAGCGATTATTGGAGAAGAAGAAGCCGAGCGTGGCATTGCAACGGCACGCGAACGCTTCTGCGGCATGGTGATTGAGCCCGCGCTGCAGCGCATTCCGCCCACGTGCATCGCTTATCTGCTGAGCATGGCGTCTTTGGGGCAGACGAGCTCGACCAGCATGGTTGCCGATGCCCTAAACAAAACGCCTCAACAGGTGAGCTCCGTCCGCAGCCGCCTGTTAAGAGAATCGATTATCGAGGCTCCTTCGTACGGCAAGGTCTCATTTGCCATCCCCTACATGCGCGACTACCTCTGCGAACACAAAGCCGAACTGGAAGTTGAACTGTAGAAACGGCAACTGCTCTGCAAGACGAAAACCGTTTTCATACGGTTTTTGTACCAGACGCAACACGCTTTCGTCCGGCGATGCGTCTGCAATCCAAACGAAAAAGCCCCGAGCCCGTATGAACTCGGGGCCTCTCGCGCCGGGCATCTATGAGAGGGAATCGATGCGTACGGGCGCTACTCCATGAAGCCGCCCTGGAATGGCGGCAACCTCGTCGTTCCCCGCCTGATGGGCGTGCTCAAGGCATCCGTCCCCCTCTTTATCGACGTGACCGGCAAAAAGCTCGTCGAGGAAACTATCCGCACGCACCGCGATGTGGCCGACGCCATCGCCTCACGCAATCCCACCGCGGCACACGATGCGATGTACCTACATCTGGTGTACAACCGCAACATGATCGCAGAGGGCGCGCAGGCAAAAAGCGAGTAGGGGCCCGCACGGCAAGGGCGTTTCTACCGTTCACCTTTTAAAAGTGAACGTTCACCTGTTTTTAGGGGAATAGGAGCGTTAATTCCTCCGCTTCTCCTATACTGAGCTTGTACTAAAAGCAAGACAAATATAGATGAACGTTTCTTTTGAAAGGATCGCTATGTCTGATCTTATGGACAGCTTCCGCTTGGATGGCAAGGTCGCGCTCGTGACCGGCGCCACCTATGGCATCGGCATGGCCATTGCCGAGGCACTCGGCGAGGCCGGCGCCAAGGTTGCCTTTAACGCACGTCACGCCGACAAGGTCGCCGAGGCCGAGAAGCACTACCGCGAGCTGGGCTTTGAGGCTCATGGTTACGTGGCAGATGTCACCGACGAGGCCGTCGTCGCCGAGCTCATCGCCAAGATCGAGGCCGACTTTGGTACCACGCCCGACATCCTGGTCAACAACGCCGGCGTCATTCAGCGCACACCCATGCTCGACATGAGCGCCGAGGACTTCCGCCGCGTCGTCGATATCGACCTCAACGCACCGTTTATCGTCTCCAAGGCCTGTCTGCCCGGCATGATCGCCAAGGGCCACGGCAAGATCATCAACATTTGCTCGATGATGAGCGAGCTGGGCCGCGAGACCATCGCCGGCTATGCCGCCGCCAAGGGCGGCCTGAAGATGCTCACCAAGAACATCTGCTCCGAGTTTGGCGAGGCCAACATCCAGTGCAACGGCATTGGGCCAGGCTACATCGCCACGCCGCAGACCGCGCCGCTGCGCGAGACGCAGCCCGACGGCAGCCGTCACCCATTTGATCAGTTCATCATTGCCAAGACGCCGGCAGCCCGTTGGGGTACGCCCGAGGATCTGAAGGGTCCCGCCGTGTTCCTGGCCTCCGACGCATCGAACTTCGTCAACGGGCACATTCTGTACGTGGACGGCGGCATCCTAGCATACATCGGCAAACAGCCACAGTAGGGCATTCGGGCGAGTCCATGGACGATAAGGTCTGCTGCTCAGACAGTCCTGCTCGCACGGAAAGCACATTAAGTGCTTTCCGGCTCGTCCGGAACTCGCGACAGACCTTATCGTCCACCGCCCGCAAAACCAACCTCGGGTTGGAATAGCCGCCACCCGCATACAGAAACAAAAAATGGAAACATTTGGTTGAAAGGTTAACTCAAATGAAGATCGCTCTGATCAACGAGAATTCTCAGAACTCCAAGAACCCCATGATCGAGGCTGCCCTTAAGAAGGTTGTCGAGCCCATGGGCCACACCGTCTTTAACTATGGCATGTATGCCGACGCCGACTCCAAGCCCCTCACCTATGTGCAGAACGGCATCCTTGCCGCCGTGCTGCTGAACTCCGGTGCTGCCGACTACGTCGTGACCGGCTGCGGCACCGGCGAGGGCGCCATGCTCGCCTGCAACTCCTTCCCCGGCGTGCTGTGCGGCCACGTTGCCGACCCGCTCGACGCCTACACCTTTGCCCAGGTCAACGATGGCAACGCCGTTGCCATGCCCTTCGCCCTCAAGAACGGCTGGGGCCAGGAGCTCAACCTTGAGTACACCTTCGAGAAGCTCTTTGGCTTTGGTTCGGGCAACGGCTATCCTGCCGAGCGTATTGAGCCCGAGCAGCGCAACAAGAAGATCCTCGACGGCGTCCGCGCTGTGACTATGCGTCCGCTCGTCGACGTTCTGGGCGAGATCGATCAGGACCTGGTGAAGGGCGCACTTGCCGGCGAACACTTCCAGGAGTACTTCTTTGCCAACGCAACCGACGAGGCCATCATCACCAAGGTCAAGGAGATCCTGGGCCTCTAATCGCACGACTCATTGCAGCTAACGCAAGCGGCGGTCGTCCCACGTACGGGACGA
>CABRFW010000153.1 GCA_902470265.1 uncultured Collinsella sp. | reverse complement strand
AACGACCAACAACAGCAAGGCGTTCATCACGATCGTCTGAATACCAACGGGAAGCGATAGGCCGCGCGCCGCGCCGACCGCCTGGATAATGGTGGCAAGGCCCGTAACGCCACCGGCGGCAAGACCGTTGGGAATCAAAAACAAGTCGGTCGCGATGGCGGCCAAGGCACACCCCAACATGATCTGGGGCAGGTCGTGAAAGAAGTTCATCGAAAGAATGCGCTTGATGTCCAGACGATATGCCATGCTGCCTCCCTCAAAAAAGCGCACCCAAACGGATGCGCTTTGAACTTCTTCTTGTATTCGATTCTACCGATTCGCCGGACAAAAACCACCCCTGCGCAGGGTTTATTCTGGATACAAACCCGTCCAACCGTTGGGCTTGGCATCGGCTTGAAGCCACCCGATGTTTTAGACCTCCGAGCCTTCTGCATCGGCGTTGCCGGTAGCCCAGCGATGGTAGCCAATAACAAACGGGTCCAGGTCGCCATCGTCAAGGACGGCCTCGACATTGCTGGTCTCCACGCCCGTGCGTAAGTCCTTGACCATCTGGTACGGGTAGAGCACGTAGCTGCGAATCTGGTTGCCAAAACCAATCGTGGTCTTGGGTCCGCGGATCTCATCGAGCGCCTCGGCGCGCTTCTCGAGCTCAATCTCGTACAGGCGAGCCTTGAGGATCTGCATGCACGCGGCCTTGTTCTGAATCTGGCTGCGCTCGTTTTGGCAGGTGACCACAATGCCGCTGGGAAAATGCGTCACGCGCACGGCGGAGTCGGTGGTGTTGACGCCCTGACCGCCCGGGCCACTCGCGTGGTACACGTCCACGCGGATGTCATCGGGACTGATCTCGATGTCGATATCATCGGGTAGCACGGGGATGACCTCGACGCCGGCAAACGTGGTCTGGCGGCGCTTCTTGTCGTCGGTGGGGCTGATGCGAACCAAGCGGTGGACGCCGGCCTCGGCGCGCAGCATGCCAAATGCGTCCTTGCCCTCGACAGTAAAGGTCGCGCGGTCGATGCCGATGACCTCGGCTGCGGGACAGTCGTTGATGGTGACCTTCCAGCCGCGACGCTGGCAGTACTTCATGTACATCTTAAAGAGCATGAAGGTCCAGTCCTGGGCCTCCAGACCACCCTGTCCGGGCTTGATGGTCACAATGGCATCGCCGTGATCGAACTCACCGGTAAACCAGCTCGAAAGCTCAAGCTCATCGATGGCACGGGCCAGGCGCTCAGCCGTGGCTGTAGCCTCCTCGCGAAGGGCGACGGCGTCGGGGTCATCCCCCATCTCCTCGGCAAGCTCCAGCGCGGCGCGGGCATCGGAAAGCTCGCCGCGCGCGGTGTCCACGGCAGCGATATCTTCCTTGGTGCGCGCGATCTCCTCCATGGTGGCACGGGCAGCGTCGGCATCATCCCAAAAGCCGGGGGCCACGCTTTTAGCCTCGAGCTCAGTCACGCGCGTGCGCTTTTCGTCCAAATGGAGATACGACTCGACCTCGCCGAGCCGGTCCGCAAACGCGTCCAGCTCGGCGGGCGTTACCTCTAAAGCCTCAGCCATTAACGATTCCTGCCGTGGCAGTACTTAAACTTCTTGCCGCTACCGCAGGGGCACGGGTCGTTGCGGCCCACGTTGACGTACGGATCGTCGCTCTCAGACTTGCGATAGGTGGTCACCTTGCCACCGTTGTTGACGGCAGCCGGTCCGCCTTGGACAGCCGTGCGGGCCTGCACCTGCGCCTGCTTGCGCAGCACCGAGTCGCCGTTGTCGCCATCGACCTCGGCGGGACCGGAGAAGCGCGCACCCTCGAGCGCGGGCTCCTCCTTGTGCTCCACGGCACGCGGGGCAGCCTTGATCTCGATGCGCAGAACCGTGCGCAGGTAATCCTCGTACATGGTGTCGACGAGCATCTGGAACGCGCCGTAGGCCTCGGTCTTGTACTCGACCAGCGGGTCGCGCTGGCCAAAGCCGCGCAGGCCGATGCCGGTCTTGAGGTAGTCCATCTCCTGCAGGTAGTTCATCCAGCGGGTATCGATGACGCGCAGCATAACCTGGGTGTTGAGCTCGCGCATCAGGTCCTCGCCCAAGCGCTCGGCCTTCATGTTGTAGCACTTCTCTACGTAAGCCAGGACATCGGCAGCCAGGGCCTCATAATCCTCGTCGGGGAACTTCGGCGTATCGATGTGGCCGGTGAGCTCCACAACCCACTTGCGCAGGCCCTCCAGGTCGCGCTCACCATCGTGACTGTCCTTGGTGCAGAACTCCTGCACGCAGCGGTACACGGTATCGTGCATGACCTCGGTGATGTGGTCGGTCAGATCCTTGCCGTCCAGAATCTTATTGCGCTCGGCGTAGATGACCTGGCGCTGCTTGTTCATGACGTCGTCGTACTCAAGGACGCTCTTACGCATGGAGAAGTTGATGCTCTCGACCTTGTGCTGGGCGCTCTCGACGGCCTTGGAGATGATCTTGTGCTGGATGGGCATGTCGTCGCCCATGTCGGCCGTAACCATCATCTTGGAGACGCGGTCCATCTTGTCGCCACCGAACAGGCGCATGAGGTCGTCCTCGAGCGACAGGTAGAACTGGGTCTCGCCCGGATCGCCCTGACGGCCGGAACGGCCACGCAGCTGGTTGTCGATGCGGCGGGACTCATGGCGCTCGGTGCCGATAACGGTCAGGCCGCCGGCGGCAAGCACGCGCTCGCGCTCGGCCTTGCAGGTCTCCTTGGCTTCGGCGTTAAACTGCTCGAGCTGCTCGGGCGTCACGTCCTCCATGGTCAGGCCCTCGTACTCCAGGCGCTCGCGCACCAGCTCGTCGGGGTTGCCGCCCAGCAGGATGTCGGTACCACGACCGGCCATGTTGGTGGCGATGGTCACGGCGCCGTAGCGTCCGGCCTGGGCAACGATGTGGGCCTCGCGCTCGTGATGCTTAGCGTTGAGGACCTCGTGCGCGATGCCGCGCTTGGTAAGGGCGGCGGACAGCTTCTCGGAGCTCTCGATGGAGACGGTGCCCACCAGGACCGGCTGGCCCTTGGCGTGACGCTGCTCGACATCGTCGGCGACGGCATTGTACTTGGCCTGGATGGTGCGGTACACCAGGTCCTCGTGGTCCACGCGCTGCACAGGCTTGTTGGAGGGGATGACCTCGACGGGCAGCTTGTAGATCTCGCGGAACTCGGCATCCTCGGTAAGTGCCGTGCCGGTCATGCCGGAGAGCTTGTCATACAGACGGAAGTAGTTCTGCAGGGTGATGGTGGCCAGCGTCTGATTCTCCTCGCGCACGAGCACGCCCTCTTTGGCCTCGATGGCCTGGTGCAGGCCCTCGGAGTAACGGCGGCCTTCCATAATGCGGCCGGTGAACTCGTCGACGATCTTGACCTCGCCGTTGGTGACCACGTACTGCTTGTCGCGGTGGAACATGTACTGGGCCTTCAGCGCCTGCTGCAGGTGGTTGACAAGCTGGCCGGAGAGATCGGCATAGATGTCATCGATACCCAGGCGGCGCTCGATCTTCTTAAGGCCGCGCTCGGTAGCGGCAATGGTGTGCTTGGCCTCGTCCATGACATAGTCGCCCGTGGGCTCGACGTCCTCGGTGGCGGTGAGCATGTCGTGCGACACGTCCTCGCCGCGCTCAAGGCCACGCACGGCACGCGCGAAGTCCTTGTAGGTACTGGCGGACTTGGTGCCAGCGCCCGAGATGATCAGCGGGGTGCGGGCCTCATCGATCAGGATGGAGTCAACCTCGTCGACGATGGCGTAGTTGTGACCGCGCTGCACGCGCTGCTCGGGACGGGTAACCATGTTGTCGCGCAGGTAATCAAAGCCGAACTCGGAGTTGGTGCCGTAGGTGACGTCGGCCTGGTAGGCCGGGCGCTTGAGCTCGAGCGGCATGTTGTTCTGGAGCAGACCGACGGTCATGCCCAGGTACTTATAGATGCGGCCCATCCACTCGGAGTCGCGCTTGGCAAGGTAATCGTTGACAGTAACGACGTGCACGCCCTTGCCGGCAATAGCGTTGAGATAGCCGGCCAACGTGGAGACGAGGGTCTTACCTTCGCCGGTCTTCATCTCGGCGATGTGGCCCTCGTGCAGCGCCATGGCGCCAATGAGCTGCACGTCAAAGTGGCGCATACCCATGGTGCGCTTGGAAGCCTCACGCACGGTGGCAAAGGCCTCGGGGAGCATGTCGTCGAGCGACTCGCCGTTGGCGTAACGCTCGCGGAACTTATCGGTCTGGCCGCGGAGCTCCTCCTCGGTCATCTTCTCAAACTGGGGCTCAAGACCGTTGATCTGGTCGACGATCTTGTAGTAGCGCTTAAGGTCCTTATCGGATCCAAAGGACAGCAGCTTTGACATGAATCCCATGTGGTTTTCCTTTTTGGCCATCGCCCACGCCGTGCAGCTGCGGGCGAGTTAAACACAGATGATTGTACTTTAGCCAAACAAGGCGCGGCCTATACGGTCGACCTCGACCGCCACGTAATAACTACGACCAACCTGCCACAATGGGACAGGTTAATTTTGGCAGGTTTTATCTGGGCAAACGCCGCCTCTCTGTCATTT
>CABRFW010000152.1 GCA_902470265.1 uncultured Collinsella sp. | reverse complement strand
GGCGCTGGCGCCGCGGCGGCGAGCGTCGATGAACACATAGACGACCGACAGCACGTACAGGGCGATGATAAAGCCAACAAAGGCATAGATGACGCCCATAAGCTGCGGCGACATGAGCTCAGAGATGTACTTGGACATTGAGGTGTACCTTTCGGAATATTTACAGTCTGGATTAGTGTAACACGGGGGTCGTTCAAGCGGGACCCTGGTGGGGCCCGGCGGCCGCCACAGACACAAACATCTCAATCTGTAACAGGTACTCGTCAAAATCGGATCTAGGTGTTACAGATCGAGACACAGGGGTCCCTCCCCGACTTCGATCTCGGTCTGTAACATCTTGGGCCCCAAAGCCCCTCCTACTGTTACAGATCGAGATGAACGATGAGCCCTCCGTTAAATATCTCAATCTGTAACAACAACTCGGCAAAAACTGGTCTAACCGTTACAGATTTAGACATTCGAAACCGACTGATAGGTTCATCTAAATCTGTAACATCTAGACCCCAAAACGGACCCCAGATGTTACAGATCGAGACAGAAGAATCTCTCCCTGACTTTAAATCTCAATCTGTAACACGTAGGACCGATTTTCTCCTCTTACTGTTACAGATCGAGACAAACGGAGGGTCCGTCTGGCAAACGTCTCGATCTGTAACATCTGGAACCCAGTTCTTCTGCTTACTGTTACAGAACGAGACAAACCTCTGACACCCGGGGCGGCAGACGAGGTCACCGATGGTCCTGAGTCTCCCCTCGTCTGCCGTTGGCGGATGCTGCGGGGCTGTTCGCCGCATTGCCGCCGCACGGGGGGTGTGCAGACCGTAGGATAGTCCTATTGACAGCCTGTCAACTCGTCTGGGAGGCACAGTGACGGAATCGTTTGATATCGCGATTGTAGGCGCGGGCATCACCGGGTGCGCCATCGCACGGCAACTCGCGCGGTTTAACCTGTCCATTTGCGTGGTCGAAGCGGCCAACGATATCGCGCTGGGCGCGTCGAAGGCCAACGGCGGCCTGGTGCACGCAGGCTACGATCCGGCACCGGGTACGGTAAAGGCGCAGGTCAACGCCCGTGGATGCGAGCTATATGGTACGTGGGCCCAAGAACTGGGCTTTTTGTTCCGCCGAACCGGATCGATGGTGCTGAGTTTTAACGACGAGGACCGCGCGCATCTGGAGCATCTGCGCCAGAACGGCCTGGCCAACGGCGTGCCCGAACTGTCGATTATTGGCCCCGAGCGCATCCACGAGCTGGAGCCACGCGCCAGTGCCGAGGCAACGTGCGCGCTGTGGTGCCCCTCGACCGGCTTTGTCGATCCGTTTGAGGTCGCCATCGCCGCGCTGGAGAATGCGGTGGCTAACGGCGTGACGTTTATGCGCTCCGCGCCGGTAGAGGCGATTGAGGTCGCCGACACGGGCACGACCGGCGCCGACGACTCCTCGCGTTTTACGCTGGTAACGCCCGCCGGCGACGTGCACTGCCGCTATCTGATCAACGCCGCGGGCAACGGCGCCGCAAACATCTCGCATATGGCGGGCGCTGAGGAGTTCCAGATGGTCTGGCGCCAGGGCAACATAGTGGTGCTGGACAAGGAGCCGCGCACGCTGATGCCGCTCTACCCAGTGCCGACGCCGGTGTCGAAGGGCGTCATTGTGACGGGCACGGCGCACGGCAACACCGTGATCACCGCGACCGCCGCCGTACGCGAGCCGGGCGACACGCAGACCTACGCGAGCGATGTGAACGCGCTGCTGACCGGCGCGCGCAAGCTGGTGCCCGATCTGGACACGCGCCGCGTGGTGCGCGCGTTTGCCGGCGGGCGCCCGGTCATTCAGGGAACGAACGACTTCTTTATTGGACAGTCGGCCGTTGTGCCGGGGCTTTTCCAGGCGGCGGGCATTCAGTCGCCGGGCGTGGCAAGCGCACCGGCCATTGCCGAGCGCATGGAGCTTGTGATGCGTGAGGCGGGCGTGGAGCTGCACGAACGTGCCGATTGGGACCCGATCCGCCACGCGCCGGACGACTTTGACCGCGCGCCGCTTGCGCGCAAGGAGGAGCTCATCGAGTCCGATCCCACGTGGGGACAGATTGTCTGCCGCTGCGAGACGGTGCCCGAGGCCGAAATCGTGGCCGCGATCCGACGCCGCCCGGGCGCGGTTTCGGTCGAAGGCGTCAAGCGCCGCTGTCGTGCCGGCATGGGTCGATGCCAGAGCGGCTTTTGCCAGAGCCGCGTGGTGGCGATCCTAGCACGCGAGCTAGGCTGCGATCCCAGCGAGGTGCTGTTGGAGGATGCCGGATCTTGGTTGGTTGAGGGACCGCTGAAGGGGGTGCGCTAGCATGGCGACGTTTGATATGTGCGACGAACGCGCGGAGGCCGGAGCCGCAGCGTCGGTAGCAACGCAGGCCTTCGACGTGGTCGTTATCGGCGGCGGACCTGCCGGCATGGCGGCCGCGATGGCCGCGCATAAGGCAGGCGCACGCGTGGCCATCGTGGAGCGCGAGCAGCACTTGGGCGGAATCCTCCGCCAGTGCATCCACCCCGGCTTTGGCCTGTCGCACTTTAAACAGGAGCTCACCGGTCCCGAGTACGCCCAACGCTTTATCGACCAGGTGCGCGCGACCGACATCGCGCTGTTCTTGGACAGCATGGTGATTGGGATTGATTCAGGCGAGCCTACGGAAGACACCGCGGTCCATACCGTCACGCTCATGAGCCGTGCCGGTATGCTGCAGCTCACCGGTCGTGCGGTCGTCCTTGCTATGGGGTGCCGAGAGCGCACGCGCAGCGAGATCAAGATTCCCGGTAGCCGTCCCGCCGGCGTGTTTACGGCCGGCTTGGCGCAGCGATACATCAATATCGAGAACCTCAAACCCGGCTCGCGCGCCGTCATTTTGGGTTCGGGCGATATCGGGCTCATCATGGCGCGCCGCTGCACGCTCGAGGGGATTTCCGTCGAGGGCGTGTACGAGCTTATGCCATACGCCAACGGCCTGCGCCGCAACGTCAAGAACTGCCTGGACGACTTTGGCATTCCGCTGCATCTGTCCACCACCGTCACGCGCGTGATTGGGCACGACCGCGTGGAAGCCGTCGAGGTGAGTCAAGTCGACGAGCGCCTGGCGCCCATTCCGGGGACCGAGCGCATTGTTCCGTGTGACACGCTACTGCTTTCGGTGGGATTGATTCCCGAGAACGAGCTTTCGGTTGCCGCAGGCGTTGAGCTTGACCCGCGCACGCGCGGCGCCGTGGTGGACCAGAGCCTGCAGACGGGCGTGCCGGGCATCTTTGCCTGCGGCAACGTGCTGCACGTGCACGACCTGGCCGACAACGTAACGTGTGAGTCCGAGAGGGCTGGCGCAGCTGCGGCGGCGTACGCGCTGGGGACCGGCACGGGCGCCGTTCCGGACTGCGAGCTCACTGTCTCCCCTGCCGGCATCGCGGGATACGCGCTACCGGGACGCATTACGGCCGTGGCACTCACCAAGCTCAACTTCCGCGTGCGCCGACCAGTCGATACCGCCCGCGTACGGATCCTGGCCAACGGCGAAGAGCTGTTCGTCGGCAAGGTCCGAGCGTTTAAGCCGAGCGTTATGGAAAGCTTCCCGCTACCGGCAAAGGTTATTCAGCGCGCACTCGACCTAGGTGCTAGCGAAATTGTCCTGTCCGTCGATCCCGTTGAGGAGGCGTAAAACCATGAGCACGAACGCGATCGAGACGCTCAAGTTCAACTGCACGACCTGCCCATCCGAATGCCTTCTGACCGTAGAGGTAGAGCGTGACGCAGACGGCGCCGTGGCAGAGGTGCGCTCCGTGACCGGCGACAGTTGCCCGCGCGGTGACAAATTCGCACATCAGGAACTCACCTGCCCCATGCGCGTGCTCACCACCACCGTGGCCGTATCCGGCGGCGACGAGGCGCTGCTGCCTGTGCGCACGGCTGAGGCCATCCCGCTGGCACTCCACACCCAGGCCATGGACCTCATCCGCGGCCTAGTCGTCAACGCCCCCATCCGCATGGGCGACGTCGTGCTAGAGAACCTCCTAGACACCAACATCAACCTAATCGCCAGCATGGACATCGACCGAGCCTAAGCAGCTAATTGAGGACGGGGCTCTTTTAGCTACCCCACCATCCACCCCGCCCCTCCTCAGTTGCGATGAAATACGGACTGTTTTATGGCCTCAGGCCGCTAAACAGTCCGTATTTCACCGCAACTTATGAGGGCCACATGGGATGCAAAGGAGTGTCCCGAAGTGCCGGCATAAAAGAAACGTCCCTAGCTGCCGGGCTTGGGAACCCATGGTGGCAACCTAGCGAAAGGACGATGTATGGCACATGTCGATAACCAGCGTGTGGCGCGCGTGCTCGATGCGCTCGAGACTCAGCACCCCGGCGCACAGCTACTCGTAAACGACCCGTGGTCGATCTACTACCTGACCGGCTTTTATGCCGATATGTTCGAGCGTTTTTGCGGTGTGCTGCTCGCGCGCGGTAACGAGCCCGTGATCTTGGTCAACGCGCTGCATCAGCTGCCCGAATACGACAATGCCCGCGTTGTCTACCACACCGATACCGACGTCGTGGCCGACGCCATCGTTCGCGA
>CABRFW010000151.1 GCA_902470265.1 uncultured Collinsella sp. | reverse complement strand
CCCGCCGTGGTCAACGAAAAGGGCTACCGTTTCTATTCGCCCACGCAGATTCCGCTTATGCGCCTGATTTGCATGTTGCGCGACTTGGGGCTGGAGCTCGACGAGATTGACCGCCTGACCTCGACGTTCGACATTGGAGAGATGACCGACCACCTGCGCTCGCGGGTGCAGGCGCTCGACGAACAGATTGCCGGGCTCAAAGCCGAGCGCGCCAGCGTGCAGGAGCGCCTGAGCTTTTACGACGAAGCGGTCTACTGGCGCGAGCGTGAGGGCAAGCCGGAGCTCAAACAGTTTGAGCGCCGCTACGTGGTCTTTGAGGAGTTCCCGGGCGATATCGAGCGCGGCCGCTCGATGCTTCATCCCACGCTTATGCGGGCGATTTTACGCATGCGTGCACTGACGGGCACACGCCCCATGCGCGGTTGGGGTGCCATGCTGCGTCGAGAGGCACTGCATTCCGACGACCCCATCGCCGGTGCCGGCTCTTTTGCCGTGCTGCCGCGCGGTGCCGAGGAAACGCTGCCGAGCGATCCTGCCGAGCTGGCAGAGATCGGCGTCGAGGTGCTGCCCGAGGGCACGTATCTATGCATGAGCCGCTGGGGCATGCCGTACGAGCCCGAGGGTATCCGCGCCATCGTCGCCTGCATGGACAAACATGCGCTCCAGCCCATCGGCAACGCTTTCGATTTTTGCTACCTGGACACCACGAGCTACGACGAGTCTCACCAAGAGGACTTCTGCTGTATCCAAATCCCCGTCGCCCTCAAATGACTTGCGGTGAAATAGTCCCTAAATAGCTCGAGTAGGTGTGCAAACAGGAACTATTCCACCGCAACTTCGATGCGACAAAGGGACAGTTCGTTTGTCGCATTCCATACCTTAGAAACTTGCAAATTCTGCAAGTTTCTAAGGTAACATCTTATAAACTTGCAAAAAATGCAAGTTTATAAGATTTCATGTCTGGTCGGGCGCTAGGGAGACTCTATGGATATCGTTCGCCGAAGCCGTTATCTTGATCGACTCATTGCTTTTCAGGATACCGACCTCATCAAAATCGTGACGGGCATACGCCGTTGCGGCAAATCAACGTTATTGGACATGATGAGGGACTATCTGGCGCAACAGGGGGTGCCAGCCGAGCGTTTGCTGACCTTTAAGATGGAATCTCTAGAGTACGCGGGAATTACGGATTATCTGACGTTTTATCGTATGGTTCGGGAGCGCATCGACGGCATCGATCATCCCTACCTGTTCTTTGACGAGCTCCAGAATGTCGAAGGTTGGGAAAAGGCGGTCAACTCGCTCCGAGTGGATTTGCCGTGCGATATCTATGTCACGGGCTCCAATGCCTTTTTGCTATCGAGCGAGCTCGCAACGCTTATCTCGGGCCGATATGTCGAGGTCAAGATGCAGCCTCTCACGTTTAGCGAATATCTTGATTTTCGCTCGATTGATGCGGTCGCCGCTGAAGGGCTTGGTGAGAGGGTCGAACTTGTTTCCAAGACGGGCGATCGCCTTAATTCAAATACCGTGCTTGAGCAGTACATAACTTATGGCGGCATGCCGTTTCTGGCCCATGATGAGCCGAGACGTGAGCTGTGCCGCGACTATATCCGTAGCCTCTACCAGACGATCGTCGCGCGCGATATCCTGTCGCGTGCGACGCGTAGGGGTCGCGGAGCTATCACCAAGCGCGATGTTCTCGAGCGGCTCTGCGCGTATCTGGCAGACAACATCTCCAACCAAACCTCGGTCAACAAAATCGTAGGGACGCTCAACGAATCGGCGGGCGGTAAGACCAACGCATCGACGGTGTCGGCATATATTGACGCTCTGGAAGAGACGTACCTGTTTACCAAAGTAAAAAGGTATGACATCAAGGGGCGGGAGCTTCTTAAGACAGGCGGTAAATATTACATAGCTGATACGGGAATTCGCAGCTATCTTGACGGATATAGAGGTAGCGATAGCGGAAGGATGCTCGAGAACGTTATCTACAACCAGCTTGTATTTGAAGGATACGAAGTGTTTTGCGGCCATCTGCGCGCGGGGGAAATCGACTTTGTCGCAATCGGCGAGGGGTCGGACCGCAAATACATCCAGGTTACCGAACGGATCGATGCCGAGGCGACGAGGGAACGCGAGCTGCGACCGCTCAAGCTAAGCACGCTAGGAAAAATTCCTGATTCGTATGAGAAGATCCTGATTGTCAGGGATGGCGACCATCCAACGGACATCGATGGCATCAGAATCGTGGGGGCAGTCGACTTCTTGTTGAGAAATAAGATTACCCGCGGCTAAACGCAAATAGATCCGTTTCGATGCGACAAAGGAGCAGTCCTTTTTCGCGTTCCGTGCGAGCCCTCGTGCCGTCTGGGGGTATAAGGCTAGCAAGTGTTTATTTGCGAGGCCTAAGGGGCGCCCCGTATGGATATCGATAACTTTGAATGGTGGTATAGCGAGGGCGAGGCTCCGGACGAGGAGTGGGACGAGCCCGCGCCGCGTGACGTGTCGAGCGACGAGGACGAGACCGGCAACGATGCCGCTGTCGAGCCTGATGCCGCCGAACCCCTAACCTTTGAACAGGCTTGGGCCCAGGCCGAGGCCGACGAGGCAAAGGCCGATGCCACGGCCACGCTCGGTGAGCCGGCGGACATGTCCATCTCGCCGGCCAAGACCCCGCAGCCGCGCCATAACATCGACCCCGGCAGCACGGCATCCTTCAGCATCCTCGACGTGCCCGCGCAAGGTGCCCAGGCACCCGCGCCCACGCATCGCCCCAACCTAGCTCGCGAGGAAGACGCAGGCCGCCGTTCTCCACTCGGCCCCATCCTCATCGCCTTCATGGCCGGCGTCATCGCTTGCTCGGCGATCGGAAATGTCTGGAGCCATGTGGAGCAACAGCGCAAAGATGCCGCCAAGGTCGAGATGTCTGTCGAACAATCGCTCAGCCGCACGCGCTCGGTGCATGTGTCGATCGAGGTCAAGGACGGCGCGACGTGGGACACCGCCCGCGGCGACAGCCAGATGCTCATCCATATCGTGGGCCGCACACTCAGGGGGCAGACGATTGACGAGTATCAATATGTCAACTCCGCTGGCTACGGCATCGAGCTTAAGCCCGGCGACTACGAGCTCACGGTCGATGAACCGCCCGTCGCCACCGATGGCACGCGCTTCCGCGCCTCAAAGCGCATGGTTCCCGTGAGCTTTAACTCGCAGGCGCCCGATACGGTCGACAGCACGCCGCAGGGCGGGTTCGACCTTTACGCAATCGCTCAATAACTGCGCCCGCCGCCTCTCCGTGCCGCCAAGAGTGGCACAATAGCCCTCGACACTGTTGTTTACTTTTGGAGGAAGTAGCATGTCCACCGTCACCACCATCAAGCGCGGCGGCCTCACCGCGGCCATCGATTCCATGGGAGCCCAGCTCACGAGCCTTGCCCTCGACGGCAACGAGTATCTGTGGCAGGGCGACCCGGCCTTTTGGGGCAAGCACGCGCCCATTCTGTTCCCCATCGTGGGATCGCTGCGCAACAACACAGCGACGTCTGCGGCTGGCACCTGCGAGATGCCGCGTCATGGCCTCGCGCGCATCGTCGAGCACAAGCTGGTCGAGGTCTCCGAGGACGGCTCGTCCGTCACCTACGAGATCACCGATACGCCCGAGTCGCTCAAGGCTTTCCCCTTCCACTTTAAGCTCAACATGACCTATGCCCTGACTGGTGACGCCACGCTCACGCAGACCTTTGCCGTCACCAATACCGGCGACGTGGACCTGCCGTTCTCGGTGGGCGGCCACCCTGCATTTAACGTGCCCGCCCCCGGTGCCGAGGACGAGACGTTCGAGGACTACGAGCTGGCATTTACCGAGGCTTGGACCAACGAGGCTCCCATCATCACGCCCGACGGTCTTATGACGTTCGAGGGCAGTTACAAGGCTCCCGATAACTTGGACGTGCTGCCCATCACGCACCGCAGCTTCGATAACGATGCCATCATGTTCACCGATACCCCGGGCTCCACGCTCACGCTGCGCGGCCGCAAGTCGGGCCACGGCGTCAAGATCGACTTTGAGGGCTTTAAGTACATCGGCGTGTGGTCTGCCGCCAACGACGCTCCGTTTGTGGCGCTCGAGCCCTGGACCGGTCACACCACCATGGACACCGAGGACGACGTCTTTGAGCACAAGGTCAACACCATCACGCTGGCGCCGGGCGAGACGGACGTCCGCAGCTTTAGCGTCACTTTGCTCTAGAGGTTCCGCCGTTCTGACGAACGGCGGGCCGGTCGACGCTGCGCGCCACCCAGAGCGACAATTTGTCATTCAAAAGGCAAGGCATGACCAGAAGGTCTATGCCTTGCCTTTTTCATGCCTAGTCGTTGGGGACGTTCTTGTTTGACTAGTCGTTTAAGAACGTCCCCAACGACTACATAGCATGAGAGTGGATAATCTCCCGGTTTCGAGCCTGCATTCAAGCTCAAAGTGGGAGATTGTCCGCTCTCGTTTCGTTTGTTGATTTCGATGTCTACATTTGTAGGAACAGTTCGTGGAGGCGGGTGTCTTCATCGAGTTCGGGGTGGAAGGTTACGCCGAGCTGGTTGCCCTGGCGG
>CABRFW010000150.1 GCA_902470265.1 uncultured Collinsella sp. | reverse complement strand
GCCTTCCTAGCGGCCTCCTCAGCCTGGGCGGCAGCGAGGATCTCGGAATCGCGCTGAGCCATGAGCTCCTTGACGTCGTCGGAAAGACCGTTCAGCACGGTCTGGACTTCTTGCTGCTTGGCCTGCATATCCTGCATCTGAGCCGTCTGCTGGTCCTTGAGTTTCTCCAGGTCGGCCTTTTGTGATTCGAGCTCGGTCTTCTGAGCGTCGAGCTCAGCCTGAATCGTCTGGATATCCTCGATGGCATCGCGGTCGCTCTTGTTGATCTTCTCAACGTAATGCGCGTTGGCGACGAGTTCCTCAAACGAGCCAGAGGCCAGCAGCAGCGACAGGATGTTCGTGCCGCCGGACTTGTAGCTGGCGGCCACGCGATCGGAAAGGTCGTTGCGCTTCTTCTTGAGCTCGGCCTTCTTTTCATCGATCTGGGCCTGCGTGTCGTCAATCTTGCCCTGGACATTCTCGATGTCGTTGAGGGTCTGGGCATTCTTGTTGGCCAGCGCCGCATACTCATTTGCGATGCTGTCGAGCTGGGCCTGAACCTCGTCGAGCTGGGCCTGGGCGGCATTCAATTTATCGGTGGTTTCTTTGGAAGCCTCCGCCGCATGGGCGCGAGTGGGCAGGCCAAAAAGAACTGCCGCAGAAGCGGCGCCGAACAGGGCCTTAAGGGCAGTGCGGCGCGAGAGCTCCTGGGAAAGGATGGAATCGCTGTTTGGTGACATATGTACTCCGTTACATGCTTATTTATATGTCGCTCAACTCATATATATTAGCGTACATATGGCGCGTCCCAACGATTTCCACGAACGGCAGGAAACTACAAGGTCGGCGGCTCGTAAGCAAATGTCAAAGATCAGGTTATGCGTACGCAAGCTCTTCTATGAGTACGTTAGCACAATCCTCTGCTTTTCCTACAGCGCACGATTTGGGCGTCCCTGCCTGCGCTATACTCCCCTGAAGAAGTGTTCCTGATTCGATAGGAGACTACATGTCCAAAGCACTCGACCCCAAAGACACCTGCGTCCTCGTTACCGGTGGCGCCGGCTTTATCGGCTCGCACACCGTCGTTCAGCTGCTCGAGGGTGGCTACCAGGTCGTCATCGTCGATGATCTCTCCAACTCCAGCGCCGTCGCCGTCGACCGCGTCAAGACCATCGTGGGCGACGAGGCCGCCAAGAACCTCACCTTCTACGAGGCCAACGTGCTCGACCGCGATGCAATGAACAAGATCTTCGATACCCATCAGATCGACCGCGTCATCCACTTCGCCGGTTTTAAGGCCGTCGGCGAGTCGGTGAGCAAGCCCGTCGAGTACTACCACAACAACATCGAGAACACCCTGGTGCTCATCGACGTCATGCGCAACCATGGCTGCAAGTCCATCATCTTCTCGAGCTCCTCGACCGTCTACGGCGACCCGGACAACCCGCCCGTCACCGAGGAAGACCCCAAGAAGCCCGCAACCAACCCCTATGGCTGGACCAAGTGGATGATCGAGCAGATCCTTATGGACGTCCACACCGCCGACCCCGAGTGGGACGTCGTGCTGCTCCGTTAGTTACTTCAACCCCATCGGCGCTCATCCGTCGGGCCTGATCGGCGAGGACCCCAAGGGCATCCCCAACAACCTGGTACCCTATGTCGCCCAGGTCGCCGTGGGCAAGCTCGAGGCCGTTCAGGTCTTTGGCAACGACTACCCCACCCCCGACGGCACCGGCGTGCGCGACTACATCCACGTGTGCGATCTGGCCTCTGGTCACGTTGCCGCCCTTAACTGGATGAACGGCAAGACCGGCGTCGAGATCTTTAACCTGGGCACCGGCACCGGCACCTCGGTACTCGAGGTCGTCGCCGCCTTCTCCAAGGCTTGTGGCAAGGAGCTGCCCTACGTGATCCGCGAGCGCCGCGCCGGCGACATCGCTGCCAACTGGTGCGATGCCTCCAAGGCCGAGCGTATGATGGGCTGGAAGGCCCAGTACGACATCGCGGACATGTGCCGCGATAGCTGGAACTGGCAGAGCCACAACCCCAACGGCTTCGCCGACGCCGAGTAGCAAAAACCTACATACCGTTCTTGCCCCGATCTCACGTTGTGAGGTCGGGGCTTTTTCCATGGCATGTAGCCATTCGCCGAAAATCGACCAACTTTTTTATCTTGCCTGTACATGTTTAAACAACATGTTTTACAATAGGCGTATCGAATCAGAACATCGGAGGCGGACTGCACACCCATCGGCAGGCCGACCCCACAACAAGAAGGTTGGTGAGCGCATTCATGGAGCGTGCAAGCGGCGTCCTCATGCCCGTCTCATCTCTGCCCGGACCATACGGAATCGGCGGCTTTGGCTGGAATGCCTACGACTTCGTCGATTTTCTCGCCTCGTGCAAACAACATTACTGGCAGATTCTGCCCCTTACGACGACCAGCTATGGCGATTCGCCCTATCAGTCGTTCTCGGCCCGCGCAGGCAACCCCAACTTTATCGACTTTGCCGAGCTTATCGAGGCAGGGTATCTGGAGCAGCGCGATATCGATGGCGTGTATCTGGGATCCGACCCCAGCAATGTCGACTACGGTGCTATCTTTGGCGGCCGCCGTCAGATTCTCGACCGCGCCGCCGAGCGCTTTGCTGCCGACAAGCCGGCCGATTTCGATGACTTTATCCAGGCCAACGAGGACTGGCTCATCCCCTACTGTGAGTTCATGACCGTCAAAGAGGAGTGCGGTCTCAAGGCGTTTTGGGAGTGGCCCGCGGAGCTCCGCACCCGCGGCGAGGCTTCCGCCAAGGTCTGCGCCGACCATCCGGCGCGTATGCTCTACCACCAGATGACGCAGTACTTCTTCGATCGCCAGTGGAGCCGCCTCAAGGCCTATGCCAACGAGCGCGACATTCTCATCATCGGCGACCTGCCCATCTATGTCTCGCGTGACTCCGTCGAGATGTGGGCGACGCCTGAGCTCTTTAAGATCGACACCGCCGGCAATCCCGTGAGCGTCGCTGGCACGCCGCCCGACCAGTTCTCGGCCACCGGCCAGTACTGGGGCAACCCCATCTACGACTGGGACGCCATGGAGTCCGACGGCTTCTCCTGGTGGGAGGGCCGCATTCGCGCCGCCCTCGACATGTACGACGTCATCCGCCTGGATCACTTCCGCGGCTTCGAGGCCTATTGGGAGGTGCCGTTCTCCTCGCCCGATTCGTCCTACGGTTCGTGGACGCAGGGTCCCGGCCTCAAGTTCTTCAAGACGCTCGAGGAAAAGCTCGGCACGCTGCCCATCATCGCCGAGGACCTGGGCTTCCTCACCCCCGGCGTCATCGACATGCGCGACAACTCGGGCTTCCCCGGCATGAAGATCCTGCAGTTTGCCTTTGAGGGCACCAACTCGTACTACCTGCCGCATAACTACATCGCCAACACCGTCGCCTATGTGGGCACCCACGACAACGAGACGGCGCGCGGCTGGTTTGAGGGAACGGCCACCCCGCGTCAGCGCGAGCAGGCAGCCCTGTACACCCATCAGCAGGTCGGCGAACCCATGGCAGATGCACTCAATCGCACCATCGCCGCCAGCGTGAGCGACACGTGCATCTACACCATGCAGGACCTGCTCAACTTGGGCAACGAGGCGCGCATCAACACCCCTGCCACGCTGGGCGGCAACTGGACCTGGCGCATGCTCGACGGCGCCATCACCCGCGAGCTCGAGCACAAACTCACCGACTGGACCGAGACCTACTTCCGCATCCCGTCGGAAGCCGAAATCGAGCTTCCTCAATAGGAGCTACCGCGCCCGACCCCTCCCCACCGTGCGGACGCGCTTGCTTTTCCCGCGCGAGGCCACCCCAATCCCCTCGCGCGGGATTCTTTTGAATTTCTGACATGTAGTCAACTCACCACAGGAGGAAACATGCCCCGCATCAATCTCGCGGATCTTGCCGAGCAGTCCTTTGGAACTTCGCTCGAGCAACTCGATGACCGCCGCATTTACAAACTGCTGGTCAAGCTCGTGCAGGAGCGCTCTGCCGCCTGCCCGCTCAACAACGGCAAGAAAAAGCTCTATTACATTTCCGCCGAATTTTTGATCGGCAAGCTGCTCATCAACAACATGATCGACCTCGGCATCTACGACGAGGTTAAGGACCAGCTCACCGCCGCAGGCCACGACCTCAACAAGATCGAGGAGTTCGAGGTCGAGCCGTCACTCGGCAACGGCGGCCTGGGCCGCTTGGCCGCATGCTTCCTGGATTCCATCGCCACGCTGGGCTTGACCGGCGATGGCGTGGGCCTCAACTATCACTACGGTCTGTTCCGTCAGCGCTTTGTCGACAACCAGCAGAAGGCCGTCCCCGACGAGTGGCTCGGTGAGCAGGACATCCTAGTCGACGATGACCGCTCCTACACCGTCGAGTTCGGCGATTTTGCCGTTACTTCCAAGCTCGTCAACATCGATGTGCCCGGTTACGGCCAGCCCACCAAGAACCGCCTGCGCCTGTTCGACCTGGCGAGCGTCGACGACGGCCTGGTCCCCGGCAGCTCCATCGACTTCGACAAGACCGAGATCGCCAAGAACCTCACCTTGTTCCTCTACCCCGACGATTCCGACGAGCAGGGCCG
>CABRFW010000149.1 GCA_902470265.1 uncultured Collinsella sp. | reverse complement strand
ATGCTGTGGCCCGACATGACCTGGGTCTACATCATCGCCTACGATATCTGGAACTTCTGCTACACCTACAACTGCCTGCCCACCCACTCCTGGTTCTGCGGCTTTGCGCTGCTGCTGGCGCCCACCGTCGCCGCCTTTATCTGGAACAAGGGCGGCTGGATCCAGAACCGCGCCTTTACGCTGGCTATTTGGTGCATGTTTGCCCAGGTGTTCCCGTACTTCCAGGAGGAGTCCATCTTTGTGACCCACTCCACGCTCGACCCCGGCGCCGCTACCGCGGTCTCGATCGCCGCACTGGTCGCCAACGTCGCCGCGATCATCTACATCGCCTACCGCGCCAAGAAGCTCGGCCGCAATCCCTACAAGCAGGATGTCTTTGAGGGCACCAGCGATTGGGAGAAGGCCACCGCCCGCCGCGCCAAGGTTGATTACGCTCACGCCGAGTAACGCGCCTGACGCAAACATCGCTTGAGTACGAAGCCGTATAGCCGGCTCCGCGCAACTCAACGCATTGCAGAGCCCCCGGAATGTGATTCGTTCGCGTTCCGGGGGCTTTTTGCTGCCGCGAGGATGCGGCCGAACGATGCGCTCGAGTTAAATCGGATCTTATATTTCGCACGCGCTTTATATGGCTCCATTTTTGGGTACAGTGTTGTCCCGATATTGAGCTTGGGGGATATATGAAAGATGAGACGATGGGCCAAGAGGATGCGGCCCAAGATGCAGAAGCTTGCGCTGAGGCCTTGGAGAGCTTAGACCGGATTTCACTCGATGAGATTGCGTTTGACGATTCGGGCGTTGATGTGCAGGATGAGCCGGAAACCGAGGCGCAATCCGATGATCAGGATGCAGGCGACGTTGAGCCTGCCGAGGATGAGGCAGATCACGAAGACACCGAAAGCGAGGCCGGCAACCAGCCCGAATCCGACACAGGCGAGGAAACCGTCCTGCTCGACAGCTTACCGGCCGAGGATTCGCTGACCCGCGAGCTTCCTGGCCTGGGTTCCGCACCAGCCGTGGACGAGACCATCGCCATGGGCGATATTCCCCTGCCGTCCGTTCCCTCGGCACGCGAGGCCGAGGTTCGCCATCGCAAGATGTCGCCCAAGCGCCGCAACCTGATGGTTGCCGGCGTTGTGGCCGTCGCGCTCGTCGCCGGCGGCGCAGGCTATGCTGCCTGGAACGGATATCAGCAAGAGCAGGCTGCCACTGTCGCCGCCAATGCCCACACGATGATGTCAGTGCAGATTGGCGTGCAGGCCGCGGGCCTCGACTGTTCCACTGGCTCAAAGATCCCCGTGCAGGTGAGTGGCCAGGACTCCGACGGCTCTTCTGTGAGCGAAACACTCTACGTTGACGAGCACGGCCGCGGCATCAAACTGCTGCCCGGCGATTACACGCTCTCCATCGCTGCCTCCCCCATCGCGGCCGACGGCACCATCTATACCGTCCCGACCACCAAGACGCAGGTCACCGTTAAGAGCGATGGACAGGATTTAAGTGCCCAGGCCACCTTTAAGCTCAAGGTGCCTTCGGCCGACACGGTGACTGACGACCAGATCGATGCCGCCGCCAAGTATGCCGAGGAGGGCGGTGCGAGCTCCGCTGCGGCTGCCAAAGTGCTCCAGCAGGCAGCAACCGCGCGGCGCGACGCCGCCGTCAATGCCGTGAGCGCGCAAAAGGCACAGGCGTCCCGTGATGCTGACGCTCGCCACAAGGCAACCGACCTCTACCAGCTCGATATTCCCGTCGAGTGGTACGGCAAGGTCGCAACTTGGCAAAACGGAAGCACGCTATGCATCTATCTGGGCGACGACGCCAATACGCCGCTCGTGACGCTCGTTGCGGTGCGCGAGGGCGAGAGCTTTACGCCCGATGAAGGCGATACGGTTTTGGGCGCGGCCAATCTAGGCAACGGTTATACCGTCTACGCCAGCGGCCCCGTCTATCCGTACGTGGTGCCCCAGACCATCAACGGACGGACGCAGAACCCCGTGTCAACCTACCCCATGGACACGGCCATTGAGCTTGTCGAGCTTACGACCGGCAACCGCTACACCTATAGCCAGATCAAGAACGTACTGGTCGGCAAAGACGGCAAAGCCGACGCCGCGACCAAACTCGAGACCGACTACCTCGCGCAGATCCTGCTGCCGAGCATCAAAGCCCAGGACTAGCCGGGCGCAGCAAGGTGCTCCCCAACCATGATGAAGGGGCCAGGAGGTCCTGGCCCCACGATCCGTAGATGATTAGGCAAGGAGCCACTTCCATGCGGGCACAACGTGTACCACACCGTGTTCGCATGGAATATCGGCCTGCTCATCCATGGTAACGATTGCCGACTCGCCAAGATCGAACTGGGCCATCGAGGCATCAAGCGCGGCAATTTCGCGCTCGCGCGTTTTCTCACTTGCCATATCCACACTCACCTGAATCAGGCTATAAGCCCGCATGAGAAGTGCGTCCCCAGCCACAAAGTCCACCTCATGGCTTTTGCTCTTCTCTTTGATCAGCAGGCGGCAGACCGAGCCGGTCCTCACCGCGGGAGTCCTTCTTCTTAGCGCATTGAACACTGCGGTCTCGAGCCTCTGGCCCTGGTCCAATGCTGATGCGGGAGAGAATGCTCCAAACATCGCAGGGTCGACAGCGTAGACCTTAGACGCAGACCGCATGTTATTTGCCAATGAACGCGTGAACTCCGGCACAGAAAATAACAGGTAGGCATCCTCATAATACTCAAGTAAATCGCTGAGCGAATTACGACTGACGGGTATCTGTCTGCTCTTGAACTCGTTGTACACTTTGTTCACTGACAGCTCTCGTCCCGAAGATGCCATACACCGCGTCAAGAACAGCGATGCCAGGCGAGGGTTCTTGACGTCGTAACGCTCAATGACGTCCATAGCGACCGTTCGCGAAGCATATTCCTGTAGCAGCTGAATCGCGTCTGCGGGCGTCTGCTCAAGCGTCGCGATGAATCCCCCTCGTTCAAGATATCCGATCAGATGATGTCGAAGCAGCGCCGCATCGCTTGGGGAAAAGGTCGCATCTGGCTCGAAAACGCTCCCCGTCTTATACCGAACGTATTCCGAAAAACTCAACGGAAAAAGCTCCCGTATAAGAGAACGACCCCTGAACTCGCTCTTAAGCTCTGAGGACAGCATCTTAGAAGAAGATCCCGTCACATAGACGGTCGCTTTCTCCGTATCGACTACACGCCGCAGAAACGCACCCCATTCGGGAATTTCCTGGATCTCGTCAAAGAAAATGTAAGCGCCCTCGGTTCGAGCAGCAGGATACAGCGCATAGAACGTGTCGAGCACGTCCGCCAGCAGCGATGACTCATACGGGCGCAACCGCTCGTCCTCAAAATTAAAGTAAAGCATCCGGTCAAGCTCGACGCCCCGGCCCTGAAGCCGCTGCATCTCCTGATACAGGCGATACGTCTTTCCACAACGGCGGGCCCCCACAACCACATTTACGATGTTGTCGCGCTTTGGCTCCTGTGGGTTTTCCAGATCAAGATCTCGCTCAAAGACCTGCGGAACCCCCTGCTGTTCAAAGTCCTTTATTTTCTGGGCGATCAAGTCGTTGAATGCCATGATTCTCCAATCTTGCTCTCTAGCTAATCAAAATTATACTGATTCTTGATTAATTAGAGAGCAAGATTATGTGTAGCTTGATTAACACTTAAGCAAGTTTTTCACTATTATTGCTCCGAAGGATATCGAGTGGCTAAGAGGACAACCGAGCTCGAATGCGACTCCCCGAGCAGTCAATTTGGGACGGGGCTTTTTTGACTACCCTCCCCCTGCAGAAAAATCCCTAACGCAGTTGCGGTGAAATAGGGACTGTTTTTGCTGGTCAAACCGCAAAACAATCCCTATTTCGCCGCAACTTATTGGTGGCCTTTTGGGTGGCACTCAGCGCCACGGATCGGCTTCGAACATCGGCTCACGCTCGGGGCGGCGATCGCTGTAGGGATCGTAGCCGTCGTCGTCCTCGTTCTCGGCACGGATGTAGGGGTCGCACGGCTTAGGTGCCGGCTTAGGCGCAGGCTTGGGTGCGGCGGGCGCTGCCTCAGCCGCCGGCGCGCTTGTCTTGATCTCGTCTTTCATCTGAATAGCTCCTTGCCATGTGCTCACGTTCAACACCATCGATTGTCGCACGAAAAAGGGCGGCAGACCCAATTGGATCCGCCGCCCTTGGCGTTTAGAGACGACTGGCAGATTTTAAGGCATGGCCCAAAATCTACTCGGCGTCGGGAACCTCGTAGGTGGCCGCCGGCGTGTTATCGCACACGACGGTAAAGCCGCCGTCCTTGTCGACATCGACCGTCACCTGGTCGCCCTCGCGCACCGTGCCGTCGATGATGGCGGCGGCGATGGCGTCCACGACCTCGCGCTGGACCAGGCGCTTGAGCGGACGGGCACCGAACACGGGGTCCAGGCCGCCCACGGCGAGCATCTGCTTGGCCGCCGGGGTGATGGCAAGCGTCATGCGCTCCTTGGCCAGGCGTGCGCGGACGTCGGCAAGCTGGATGTCGACGATCTTCTCGATCTGCGCCATGCCGAGCGGATGGAACACCACGATATCGTCGATACGGTTGAGAAACTCGGGACGGAAGGTCTGAGCCATGGC
>CABRFW010000148.1 GCA_902470265.1 uncultured Collinsella sp. | reverse complement strand
CCACGATATCGTCGATACGGTTGAGAAACTCGGGACGGAAGGTCTGAGCCATGGCCGCGTCGACCTGATGACGCATCTCCTCCTCGTCCTTGCCCGAAAGCTCGGCGATAGCCTTAGAGCCCACGTTGCTCGTCATGATGATGATCGTGTTCTTGAAGGACACCTGGCGACCCTGGCCGTCGGTCAGACGGCCGTCATCGAGCACCTGCAACAGCACGTTGAATACATCCGGGTGAGCCTTCTCCATCTCGTCGAGCAAGATCACGGAATACGGACGACGGCGCACGGCCTCGGTAAGCTGGCCGCCCTCGTCGTAGCCCACGTATCCCGGAGGCGCACCGATCAGACGCTGGACGCTGAACTTCTCCATGTACTCGGACATGTCGATACGCACGAGTGCGCGCTCGTCGTCGAACAGGCACTCGGCAAGCGCCTTGGCGAGCTCGGTCTTGCCCACGCCGGTGGGGCCCAGGAAGAAGAAGCTGCCGATGGGCTTGTCCGGATCGGAGAGGCCCGCACGGCTGCGGCGCACGGCCGCGGCGACAGCGGAGACCGCCTCGTCCTGGCCGATGACGCGCTTATGCAGCTCGCCCTCCAAGCCCTTCAGCTTGTCGAGCTCGCCCTGCATCATCTTGGACACGGGCACGCCGGTCCAAGCGCTCACGACCTCAGCGATCTCATCGGAGGTCACCTGCTCATTGAGGCCCTCGCCGTCCTGCTGCTTTTGCGCCTCGAGCGCGGCCTCGGAATCCTGAATCTGCTGCTGCAGGCCCGGAATCACGGAGAAGCGCAGCTCGGACGCACGGCCCAGGTCGCCGTTGCGCGTCGCGCGCTCCTCTTCGCTCTTGGCCTCGTCGAGCTGGCCCTTGAGCTCCTGCACGTGGTCGATGGCGTTCTTCTGGTTGAGCCAGCCGGCCTTTTGCACGTTGAGCTTTTCCTGGACCTCGGCGATCTCCTGACGCAGGGCCTCCAGACGCTCCTTGGAGGCGTCATCGGTCTCCTTCATGAGCGCCTGCTCCTCGATCTGCAGCTGGGTGAGCTGACGCGTGGTGGCGTCGATCTCAACCGGCATGCTGTCGAGCTCCATGCGCAGGCGGCTTGCGGCCTCATCGACCAGGTCGATGGCCTTGTCGGGCAGGAAACGGTCGGCGATGTAGCGATCGGAGAGGTCGGCAGCCGCCACGAGCGCGCTATCGGTGATATGCACGCCGTGGAAGATCTCGTACTTCTCCTTGAGGCCACGCAGGATCGAGATGGTGTCCTCGACGGTAGGCTCGGAGACCATCACAGTCTGGAAACGACGCGCGAGCGCCGCGTCCTTCTCGATGTACTTGCGGTACTCGTCAAGCGTGGTCGCGCCGATCGCGTGCAGGTCGCCACGGGCAAGCGCCGGCTTCAGGATGTTGCCGGCGTCCATGGAGCCCTCGGCGGCACCCGCGCCCACGATGGTGTGGAGCTCATCGATGAACAAGATGACCTTGCCCTCGGACTTCTGTACCTCCTTGAGCACGGCCTTCAAGCGGTCCTCGAACTCGCCGCGGTACTTGGCGCCGGCGACCAGCGCGCTCATGTCGAGCTCGATGAGGTCGCGGTCGCGCAGCGTGCTCGGCACGTCGCCAGCCACGATACGCTGGGCGATGCCCTCGACGATGGCCGTCTTGCCGACGCCCGGCTCACCGATGAGCACGGGGTTGTTCTTGGTACGACGGGACAGAACCTGGATGGTGCGGCGAATCTCATCGGTACGGCCGATGACCGGGTCGAGCTTGCCGGCGCGGGCGAGGTCGCAGATGTTGCGACCGTACTGCTCCAGCGCCTCAAACTGCGTCTTGTCCTCGGCGGACGTCACGCGGTCATCGCCGCGCAGCTCCTCGTAGACTTGCTCGATGCGCTCCTTGGTGACGCCTGCGTCGCGCAGAACGCGGCCGGCCTCGCCCTTGTCCTCGGCAAGTGCCATCAGCAGATGCTCGGTCACCACAAAGCTGTCGCCCATCTTGGTGGCCTTCTTCTCGGCCTTTTCGATGACGCGGACGAGCTCGTTGGACAGGCCCATCTGCTGGCCCTCGCCCGAAACCTTGGGCGCGTGGTCGATGGCATCTTGCGTGGAGCGTGCGAGCTGAGCCGGGTCGGCACCAATGCGCTCTATGATCACGGAGATATTGCGCTCGCCGGCACCGAGCAGGGCGGACAGCAGGTGAATCGGCTCTACCGCGCCGGCCTGCGCGTCGGCAGCCGTGCTCATGGCGGTCTGCAGCGCCTCGCGCGACGTCATTGCTAGCTTATCGATTCTCATGGAATCACCTCTCTTGGGGCGGCCGCCCTACGGGGCGGCTTCACGTTGTTCGAGAAGTATTGTTGCCAGCTTTGTACGATCTTATACACAAATCTAAGTCTCTATATATAAGATTTTCTGAGTGATTAAGAGATAGGGAGCAGGCACGCTCGCCCGCTGCGGCCTCGTCCCCTTACTATCTCAATCTGTAACATCTAGCGACTGTTTATGGCTCCAGATGTTACAAATCAAGATGAAATGGCCAACGGCGCCCGTTTGTCTCAATCTGTAACATCTACTCGGCAAATAGAGCTCCATCTGTTACAAATCGAGACGAACAGAAGACGCCCGAATCGAAAATCTAAATCTGTAACACCAGGCCCACTTTTAGCGGCCAAGATGTTACAGATCGAGACAAACCGAGAACTACTACAAAGGGGACGGGTACCTTTGTGGTGGTTGCAGTCTCTATTTACTTGCCGAACCCGTGCTTCCCGATTCGCCGCTCCAGGGCATCTCATCCTCGAAGAGCCATATACGGGCAGACCCACTATCGCGTGCAGTCTGCGGGTCGGGCAAGCAGGTCTGTTCATAGGCATCTTGGATACACTGACCCATAAAATCGTTGAGCTCGGCCTGGTCGCCCTCCATGACATAGGCGACATCGCCGTCCATGATGTAGATGCCCGGACCCTCATTGCCCTCGTAGCCCGGATCGTACGAGACATCACATAACTTGGCGCCGTTTGCAGTGTCCAGCTCGATGGAAGAGTGGCATCCGCCAACCATGTCGTTCGCTTTTGCCCGATAGGACGCATATCCGTACCAACGCTTAAATGTTTTGCCCTTGAGTAGCTCGGACGCCCTATCGATCAGGCTTGTATCCGTGGTATAGCGCATGGCCCCAAGCTGAATACTCGGATAATTGCTAATACCCAGCACAGCCGGCTGCTCATCAAAATCAACGGTAATGGTCTCGGGCTTGTCGTCGCCGGTCAGAAGTTCGACAGATTGAGCCACAGGCTTGACCAACGGCTCCGTCACCGCAGCAGGTAGAAATGCCATACCGACAGCGCCCGCGCCAACCACAGCGATCGCAAGCGCCAAGACAATCAATCCAATACGGGCAGAACGGCTCACGGCAAAACACCTCACAATGCAAACCTTCGCCACCTGCACTAATGATACCGCCAGCTAACACTATTACCAAAAGAAGCCGCGCGCTCCTCACCACCACAAAGGGGACAGGCACCTTTGTGGTGGTTTTCGACGCTAACGGTCGACCATCTCGCGCCATGAGATTAAACTTGAATTGTTCTCTGAACATATCCATTTCTGCCTATCCTCAACAGATCTTTGTCTCGAGGAGCGCATATGAAGCCGTCTCATTCCACCGGCCGCAACGTCATCGCCATTCTCGCCATACCCATCGTGATGCTCTTCCTTATCGTCATCACGCCCTTTTCTTTTGGTATCGCCTCGCCCTTCGATCTTTGCGGGATGATCGACGCCGGCTCGCGTGCCACCTCGCTCTCCTTTGTCTGCCGTGGCGTGTTCTACGAATATGCAATTCCCACCGGAAGTTGGCAGTCCAAGTTACCGTTGCTCGGCAAGGTCGACGGATGCTCCCCCTATTTCTGCCTTGAACCTCAGGCGCTAAACTATCTAATCGACGACCAGCCACTCGACTCCATCACCCTCGCCTACGACTACGCACCAAACACCGATGAGCGCCACATGAACCAAGTCCTCGACAAGCTGCTTGGACAGTGCGGGCTCACCGCGGAAGCCGGTCGAACCATCTATAGCAACCGGAAATTAAAGCGAACAGAACTCCGCCGTGTCGGAAAAATCAAAGGGCGAAACGGGGCCGCCTACTGGGATGCCTGGGCAACACGCGACAAGGGCGAATTCGGACACAGCACCTATATGGTCACTGTCTACACCAAAGACGGAATTAAGGACAATGTTGACGATTTCGCGTCATCCAAACTCGGCATCCCCAAAACAACCAAACCCGCCAGCCCGGATGAAATCCTGTAGGGACGCTCATTAGAATGTCGTTCAACGAGCACGGCAACATCGAGCTCGCCCCCCACCACCACAAAGGGGACAGGAGCCTTTGTGGTGATCTTCGGCCCCGGCGTTCACCATCTCAATCCATAACATCTAGCGGCCGTTTTTGGGTCCAGATGTTACGGATCGAGATGAATTGTTCAGCGGTGCCCGTTTATCTAGATCTGTAACAACTACTCGGCAAATAAGGGTCTACCTGTTACAGAACGAGACAAACCGCGGACCACCACAAAGGGGACAGGCACCTTTGTGGTGGTTTTCGACAAAAAGAAGCCGCCCCAATAAAAAGAGGCGGCATCAAG
>CABRFW010000147.1 GCA_902470265.1 uncultured Collinsella sp. | reverse complement strand
TCATTCCATGACTCCCGTCACAAAAAGACTGTACTGTGGCGCCCGGGAATGATTTTTTAATCCCCGTCCCAGAATAATCATTCCCGGGCGCGTTGCTACTAGCGTGCTTTAGTACTGGCTCTCGTGCTTGCTGAAGAAGTCGAAGCGCGGGGGCAGCGGCTTCACGCGGTGGTCGCCGGGCTTCTCGCCCAGGCTCTCTACGAACTCGTCCGTGGAGGCAAAGATGTTATCCCAGCTAAAGAAGGCGACCGGATCGACGTCGAAGTACTCGCAGATGAGTTCGCAGCCGGCCGGGACGATACCGTGCATCAGGACGGTCGCCACGCGCAGCTCGGTAAAGGCATCAACCAGGGCCTGCGTCATCGCTGCGTTTGCTTCGTCGCCCTCGAGCTTGTTGGCGGCCTTGGAGGCGTCGCTCCAGCGCTTGTTGGCGGCACGCAGGTAGTCGTCGCACACGGCGAGCGCGCGGTGCGTCTCGAACTTGTACATGGCCTGTTCAAAGGCGAGAGCTGCCTGCTCGGCGGCTTCGACCACGGTAGCGGAGGCGGCACCGGCGGGGATGCAACCGCTACGATAGGGGCTCTCGTCGCCCTCCTTGACGGCGACGCCGTAGAAGCAGCTGCGGGCCAGGCGGTTGAACACGCCGGTCAGCAGCGCGCTCTCCTTGAGGGCCGGGTCGATAACGCGCTTGTCGTCGCAGGCGCGTACCTCGTTGCCGTCCTTGTCCTTGCCGGTCACGCGCGTGTCATATGCCTTGGGGCTAAAGCTTACCGGCTTCTCGGACAGGCCGAGCGACAGCCAGTGCGCGCGCATCTGCTCGCAGGTGTAGTGGTTGAGCAGGTCGTCTGCCGGCGGGGGAGGCGTCTGCGAGGACGAGCTGGCTTTTTTGCCCATGTAGAGCAGGTGATAGCAGGCGCTGACGGTGCTCTGCGTAAGGTCCCAACCCAGGGCCTCCCACATGGCTGTCTGAGCGATGCAGTAGAAATAGATGTTGTCCTGACCGATGAACTGGTAGATCTGTGCGTCGTCCGAGCACCACCAGTCGCGCCAGTCGAGCGAGCTGTGCTGGTAGGTGGGCGCGGGGACCTGCGTGGAGTCGGCAGCGGGCTCGCCCATGAGGGCGGCATCCTGGGCGGCGACACCCTCGGTCACGCCGGCGGCCTTGGCATCGCGCGCGAGCACGGTACGCGTATAGCTGATGGGCGCCCACAGGCTCTCGGGCCAGCACCAGCAGGTGACGTCGGAGACGCCATCGACCTCGGGCACCGGAACGCCCCAGCCGATGTTACCGGTGATGCGGAAGGGCACGAGCGCCTTGCCGCTGCGGAAGCGCACGCCGCCGTTGGCGAGCACCGCGTGGGCGTCGTCGCGCTCCTTCCAGCTGGGGAAGGTGACGGTAAAGCTGCTCTTGTTGCCCTCGGGCTCCAGCACGGTGTGCTCGGGAAGCTGATCCTCGACGGCATCGAAGGCCTCGCGGAACTTGTTCTGGATATAGAGCTGAGCCGGCAGCAGCCACTCCTCCATAGTCTTGGAGACCACGGAACGAACCTGCGGGTTCTGGGCGAGCTTGGCGGTATAGGTCTTCATAAAGTCGAGGTAGGCCGGCAGGTCGAAGTAGAGGTTGTCGACCGGGCGCAGCTCGGGCACCTCGCCGGTGAGCTGGCTCTTGGGCGCGATGAGCTCCTCGGGCTCAAACTGGTGACCCAGGTCGCACTCGTCGGCGTAGGCTTTCTCGGACTTGCAGCCCTGGATGGGGCAGCGGCCGATTACCTGACGGCCGTTGAGGAACGTGCCGGCCTTGGCATCGTAGAACTGCAGCGTGGAGCGCTTGGAGATGGTGCCCTGCTCGTGCAGGCGCTCGATAATCTCGGCGGTTACCTTGTTGTGAATCTGCGCGGCCGGCTCAAGGCCCGAGCCGCCGTAGATATCGCAGCTGATGTTGTAGTTGTTGAGGGTCGCGGCCTGGCGGGAGTGATTGGACTCGACATACTCGGCGATGGACTTGTCGTAGCCCTCGTTCTCCTTGAGCTTGCGGTAGCTCTCCATGATGGGCGAGCCATAGCAGTCGGTGCCCGAGGTGAAGATGACGTTCTCGCGGCCCAGACGGTCGCGCAGGAAGCGGGCGAAGAAGTCGGCCGGGACAAAGACGCCACCGACGTGGCCAAAGTGAAGGCCCTTGTTGCCGTAGGGCTCGCCGGCGGTAACGATGGCGCGGCGAGGCCAGCTGGGACGGTCGTTCATGGAGTATTTGGATGCCATGGGACTCCTTCGCATATGGTGAGAGCGCGGCCGGGCACAAGGCCTGGCGACGCGGTGGTCAATTCGTGCATATCGTTCGACATTATCGCACATGCGGACGGGTACGTGGCAGGGGCGCTATCCTAAGATGCTATGAATGAGATTTCCAACATACATGCGTTTGAAGACGAGGATTTTCTGCACGCTTGCTTTGTGTGGGGGATGGTCGTAGTCGGCGTGTTTGCCGTGTGCTTGGTGCCGGTGTTTATGTTGCTGGGTGGGCCTGCAGACTTGGATGCGGCTGACGCGGGCGGCTGGATGGCTGTCGTGGGCTGGATAGTCGGCTTGGCTGCGATCTCAATGGCGTCGTTCGCCGTGCACGAGCTGGTGCACGGTGTGTTTTTTAAGCTGCTGGCGCCTGCGGGCGCGAAGGTGACCTTTGGGGCGAATCGCGAGACGGCGATGATCTATGCCTGCGCCGAGGGCGTTGTGTATTCGCGCCGGCGGTACATGGCGGTTTGCCTGGCGCCGACGGTTGTTGTGACGGCGGCGCTTGCCCTGGGGTTTGCGTTTTCGGGCTATCCGCTGCTGTGCTACCTGGCGGCCGGCTTGCATTTGTCGGGCTGTGTGGGCGACTGGTATTACGTGCGGACCATTTTGCGCGACCGCCGCATTGTCGCCTGCGAGGATACGTCCTTTGGCGTGCGCTTTTTCGGGTGAGGAGATGTCGATGAAGCCGTTGTTGCTGCATGCGTGCTGTGCGCCGTGCTCTCTTGAGCCGGTCCGCCTGCTGCGCGAGGAAGGGTTTGAGCCCACAATCTGCTGGACAAACCCCAATATTCAGCCGCACGATGAATGGCAGCGGCGTTTGGACGAGCTGCGCCGGTGGTGTGCCGATGGCGACATCGAGCTTATCGAGGCGGGGGAGGACCGGGAGCGCTGGGAGGCCGGCGTGGCCCCGCTGGGCGCCGATCGAGCCCGTCGCTGTCGCTCATGCTATGCCCTGCGTCTGGCCGAGGCGTGCCGTGTGGCCCAGGAGCGCGGGTTTGAGTTTGTGGGCACGACGCTCGCCGTCTCGCCGTACCAGTTGTTCGAAACCTGCAATGATGTGTTGGAGCGTCTGGCTGCTGCCCGCGGTCTCACTCCGGTGATTCGCGATTTTCGCACGTATTACCCCGAGGCGACACGTCGTTCGCGCGAGCTGGGCATGTATCGGCAGAACTACTGCGGCTGCCGTTTCTCGGCCGTCGAGGCGGCCATGGACCGCGCCCGCATCCGCGACGAGCGCAAAGCCGCCAAAAAGTAGTTCACTTGGGACGTCAGCCTGCTAGGATGTAGAGCGGACTTTAGCTATATAAGGAGAATCCGACGTGTCTATGCGTACCGATGATTTTGACTATAACCTGCCCGAAGAGCTCATCGCCCAGGCGCCTGCCGAGCCGCGCGACTCCTGCCGCCTGCTGGTGGTTGATCGCAAAGGCTCCGAGACAGGAACGCCGTTAGGGCATGGCGGCACCGTCGAGCACCGCATCTTCCGTGACATCATCGACTATATCGAGCCGGGCGACGTGCTCGTCATCAACCAGACGCGCGTGATGCCGGCCCGTCTTATCGGTCGCAAGACGGGCTCGGGCGGCGTGGTCGAGACGTTGCTGCTCAAGCGCCGCGAGGATGTTGACCCGCTGGGCCATGTTTGGGAGTGCTTGGTCAAGCCGGGTAAGCGCCTGAAGCCCGGTGCTCAGATTGAGTATCGCGCCGGTGGCGCTCATGCGCCCGAGGGGGCTCCCGTGGTGCTGACGGCCGAGGTCGTCGACTTTGTCACCGATAGTCGCGGCGGCCGCCTGGTGCGTTTTGAGCCGGCCGGTTGCAATGCCGCCGGCGAGCCGCGCACGCTTGACGAGGCCATCCATGCTGCCGGTCACGTGCCGCTGCCGCCCTACATTACCGATTACGAGGGCGATCCCGAGAAATATCAGACCGTGTACGCCATGAAGGAGGAGCACTCGGCTGCCGCTCCCACGGCGGGCCTGCATTTTACTCCTGAGCTCATGGTCGCTATCGAGGCCAAGGGTGCCAAGTTTGCCGCCGTCGAGCTCGAGGTGGGCATCGATACCTTCCGCTTGGTGGAGGAGGACGACCCCACGCAGCACGTCATGCACACCGAGCGCTACCACGTGTCGCAGGAGGTTGTCGACGCCGTGCATAAGGCCAAGGCCGAGGGTCATCGTGTGATCGCCGTCGGCACTACCGCGGTGCGCTCGCTCGAGAGCGCGTTTGACACGGACGCGCCGGTGTCCGATCCGGCCGTGACGGCGCGCTATTTTGAAGGCCGCGAGGACGGGGCCGATACGCTTGGCCGCGGTGACATCGTGGTGCGCGAGAACGCCACGACGCAGCTTTACCTCATGCCCGGCTCGACCTATCACGTGGTCGACGCGCTGATCACGAACTTCCATGTGCCGCGCTCCACGCTCATGATGCTCGTGAGCGCGCTTGCCACCCGCGA
>CABRFW010000146.1 GCA_902470265.1 uncultured Collinsella sp. | reverse complement strand
TACCCATAAACACAATACGCATAAAGAACGTCTCCCCTCAACCAAAGCCGAGACAGCTACAAATAACGGCGGAAAGCCAAGTACTCAGCCCATCCGCAATAACAATTCAACAAGAACAAATATACCCAAAAACAAAGAAAGAGCCGCAATAAAAGCAGCTCTTCCAACAAAGCAATTATCAGCGAAGACGCCCCTCCCTGGCCCAACGGCACCCGGGCGAGACAAGCAGCGTCAACGTAGTCCCCGGAGCGCCCGCCTATATCGTCCCGCGCGCAGTTTCGCAGCGCAGCGAGAATGTTTGAGCACGGAGGAATTACCCCGCCACCCCGGGGCCCCCTCCGTCAGTAACCGGTCCTACTCCAGCTCAAACGCTCCGGTATAGAGCTGATAGTAGTATCCGCGCTTGGCTATCAGCTCGTCGTGGTTACCGCGCTCGATAATGCGGCCATGGTCCAGACAGATGATCGCGTCGGAGTTGCGCACGGTGGACAGGCGGTGCGCGATGACAAACGTCGTGCGGCCTTCCATGAGCTTGTCCATGCCGGCCTGCACGATAGCCTCGGTGCGGGTGTCAATGGAGCTCGTGGCCTCGTCCAGAATCATTGCCGGCGGATCGGCGACGGCAGCGCGTGCGATCGAGATCAGCTGGCGCTGGCCCTGCGACAGCTGTGCGCCGTTGCCGGTGAGCATGGTGTCGTAGCCGTCGGGCAGGCGGGTGATAAAGTCGTCCGCGCCCGCGAGCTTTGCCGCCGCGATGCACTCCTCGTCGGTGGCATCCAGGTTGCCGTAGCGGATGTTATCCATCACGGTGCCGGTGAACAGGTTCACGTCCTGCAGCACGACGCCCAGCGAGCGGCGCAGATCGGCCTTGCGGATCTTGTTGACGTTGATGCCGTCGTAGCGAATCTTGCCGTCGGCGATGTCGTAGAAGCGGTTGATGAGGTTGGTGATGGTCGTCTTACCGGCACCGGTGGCGCCGACAAACGCGACCTTCTGGCCCGGCTTGGCAAACACGGACACGCCGTGCAACACCTCGTGGTCGGGCGTGTAGCCAAAGTCGACGTTGTCCATGACCAGGTCGCCGCGCAGCGGCACGTACTCGATCTCGCCGGTTGCGCGGTGCGGATGTTTCCACGCCCACATGCCGGTGTGGTGGTCGGCCTCCTCGAGCTGCCAGGTATCGGGGTTCACCTGCGCGTTGACGAGCGTCACGTAGCCTTCGTCGGTCTCGGGCTTCTCGTCGATGAGCTCAAAGATGCGGTCGGCGCCGGCGAGGCCCATGACCACGGCGTTGATCTGCTGCGAGATCTGACCGATCTGTCCGCAGAACTGCTTGGTCATGTTGAGGAACGGCACCACGACGGCGATGGACAGCGTCATGCCCGAGATGCTCAGGTTGGGCACGCCCAGCGCCAGGAAAATGCCGCCGGCAAGGGCCACCAGCACGTAGAGCAGGTTGCCCAGGTTCATAAGGATAGGCATGAGGATGTTGGCGTACATGTTGGCCTTCTGCGAGACCTCGAAGAGCTTTTCGTTGCGCTCGTCAAAATCGGCCTCGGCGGCAGACTCGTGGCAGAATGCCTTGACGACCTTCTGGCCGTTCATGACTTCCTCGATATGACCCTCGACCACGCCGAGCTCGGACTGCTGCGCAATAAAGAAACGCGCGGAGTTGGAGCCGAGCAGCTTGGTCATAAAGGTCATAAAGACGACGCCGGCCACAATGACCAGGCACATCCACACGCTGTAGTACAGCATGATAAAGAATACCGTGACGATGACGATGGTCGTCATGAGCAGGTTGGGCAGCGACTGGCTGATCATCTGGCGCAGCGTGTCGATGTCGTTGGTGTAGTGGCTCATGATGTCGCCGCGCTGGTGCGTGTCGAAGTAGCGAATCGGCAGGTCCTGCATGCGGTTGAACATCTTCTCGCGCAGCTTCTCGAGCGAGCCCTGCGTGACGATGGCCATGGCGCGGTTCCAGAAGAGCGAAGACAGGATGCCGACGCCGTAGATGCAGGCGAGGGTAGTCACGAGCTGTGCGATCTTGGGCTGTGCGGCTTCCCAATCGCCCGACTGCCACGATTCGCTAATAATCTGCAGGGCGCTCTGAAGGAAGGTCGCGCCGATGGAGTTGATGATGGCGCAGAGCACCACGCCGACGACGACGAGGGGCAAAAGCACGGGGTAGAAGCCAAAGAGCGTCTTGATGAGGCGCGACATGGTGCCGCCCTTGCGGTTGAGCGCGCGCTCGGCGGTCGTTGCCTTACTCATGTGCCTCGCCTCCTTCCTGGGTCTGAGCTTGCGTTACGGATGCCTCGGTGTCGGCCTCGACGGCCCCTTCGCCCTCGGCAGACATCTTGTTTTGCGAGGTAAAGGTCTCGCGGTAGATCTCGCTTGTCTTGAGCAGCTCGTCGTGGTTGCCGATCTGCGCGATACGGCCACCCTCCATGACGATGATGCGGTCTGCGTCCTGCACGGAGCTGATGCGCTGGGCGATGATGAGCTTGGTCGTGTTGGGCAGATAGCTTGCCAACCCTGCGCGAATCTTGGCGTCGGTCTTGGTGTCGACGGCGCTCGTGGAGTCGTCCAGGATCAAGATCTTGGGGCGACGCAGCAGGGCACGCGCAATGCACAGGCGCTGCTTCTGACCGCCGGAAACATTGGAGCCGCCCTGCTCGATCCAGGTGTCGTAACCCTTGGGGAAGCCGTCGACAAACTCATCGGCGCAGGCCAGATGTGCCGCCTCGCGGACTTCCTCGTCGGTGGCGTTCGGGTCGCCCCAGCGCAGGTTCTCGGCGATGGTGCCGCTAAACAGCACGTTTTTCTGTAGCACCATGGCCACTTGGTGACGCAGTGCGTCCAGGTCGTAGTCGCGCACGTCCATGCCGCCCACGCGCACGGTGCCTTCGGTGGCGTCGTACAGGCGGGCGATGAGGTTTACGAGCGTGGACTTGGCCGAGCCGGTGCCGCCGATGATGCCGATGGTCTCGCCGCTCTTAATGTGCAGGTCGATATCGTCGAGCGCCTGGCGCTTCGCATGCGCGGAATACTTAAAGCTCACGTGGTCAAAGTCGATGGAGCCGTCGGCAACCTCGAGCACGGGCTCGGCGGGATCGGCGATCGTGGGCTCGGCGGCCAGCACCTCGGTAATGCGGTGCGCCGATTCGTCGGCCATGGTCACCATGACAAAGATCATCGACAGCTGCATCAGGCTCATGAGGATCTGAAAACCGTAGGTAAAGATCGAGGAGAGCTGGCCCACGTCGAACAGCGTGCCCTGGCTCGTGATGATGAGCTTGGAGCCCAGGTAGATGATGACGACAAACGCGCCGTTGACGCAGATGTTCATCATGGGGTTGTTAAAGGCGAGCAGCTTCTCGGCGCGGGTGAAGTCCATCTGGACGTCGCGCGCGGCGGTCGCGAATTTCTCCTTCTCAAAGTCTTCGCGCACATAGCTCTTGACCACGCGCATGCCGGTGACGTTTTCTTCGACAGACTCGTTAAGTGCGTCGTACTTGTGGAACACGCGCGAGAAGATGGGGCGTACCTTAAAGATGATAAAGAACAGTCCAAAGCCCAGCAGCGGAATGATGACCAGGTAGACCATGGCGACGCTGCCGCCCATGATAAATGCCATGGTAAAAGCGAAGATCAAGACCAGCGGCGCGCGCACGGCGATACGGATGATCATCATAAAGGCCTGCTGAACGTTGTTGATGTCAGTGGTCAGACGCGTGACGAGCGAGGAGCTCGAGAACTCATCGATGTTGGCAAAGCTGAACGTCTGGATCTTGTAGAACAGGTCGTGACGCAGGTTCTTGGCGAAGCCGCAGCTCGCATGGCTGCAGGTGACGCCGGCAGCGGCGCCAAAAGCAAGCGACGTCAGCGCGATGAGCACCAAAAAGCCTGCGGTGGGAAGCATCTCGGCTACGGTGGTGCCGTCTTTGATGGCGTCGATCAGGTTGGCGGTGATAAATGGAATCAGCATCTCGCAGAGCACCTCGCCAAGCACGAGCAATGGCGTGGCAACAGCGACTTTCATATAGTCGCGGATGCTGCCCATGAGGGTTTTAATCATCCAGTTCCTCCCAGGTTACACGGATTTTATCGAGCATTTCGGCGAGGTCCTCGCGCTCGTCATGGGTGAGCGCGCTAAAGGCCCGTTCTCTAAAGCGGATGCGGGCCGCCTGGTCGATGCGGGCGTTTTCCCGGCCGGTTTCGGTCAGGCGAATGGTGAGTTGCCGTCGATCCTTGGGGTTACGGCTGCGTTCAATGAGGCCGTTGAGCTCGAGCTTGGACAGGATCTCGGAAAGCGACCCCGGCTTGAGGTCAAAGTGCATGCCGAGTTCCTGCTGCGACATCTCGCCGCCGGGCTGCTTGGCCAGCAGGCAGATGATGGGTGCCTTGCCGGACACGCCTCCGCCATGAAAATGCATGTAATGGCCGCAAAAGCCCAGGCCGCTCAGGATGCGTTTGGCGAGCTTGTCTTCGGCGCTGACCGCTTCGGGCATGTCTGCCGGTTGCAACGGGTCGCCGCCGGGCTCGTGCGGAAGGACGAGTGCTTCAACACACATATCTAAGCTTCGCTCCTTTCTTTAGTTAGGTAGTGGAATTGTTTTGTGCCTAACCAATTTAGGAGCGTGAGAAATCAATGTCAAGGTACCAAACTTATTAAGTTACGGCGTTTTACCAAACGCCGTAACCGCTCGACGCTGCAAACCCGCCAGAGCGGCAATCTGCCTTTCAAC
>CABRFW010000145.1 GCA_902470265.1 uncultured Collinsella sp. | reverse complement strand
TTCCGCGAGGTTTCGATCCACGCGGCTGTGGAGCAGCACTTCAAGGACATTGAGCACGATCCGGCCGTGCAGGACGTGACCTACGAGAACAGCCAGGCCCGCGAGCGTACGCAGATTCTGATGGATCTGGCCAACCAGGCTGGCGGTTTTGTCATCGGCACGGGCGACCTGTCGGAGCTGGCGCTCGGCTGGGCTACCTATAACGGCGATCACATGAGCATGTACGCCGTCAACGCGAGCGTGCCCAAGATGCTTGTGCGCCATCTGGTGCGCTATGCGGCTGATGTCTTTGGCGGGCGTATCGCCGAGGTCTTGCTCGACATCCTCGATACGCCGGTGTCCCCCGAGCTTCTGCCGCCCACGGGCGACGGCGAGATTGCACAGAAGACTGAGGATTTGGTGGGCCCGTACGAGTTGCACGACTACTTCCTCTACTACCTGCTGCGTTTTGGCTTTGAGCCGGGCAAGATCTACCGCATGGCGCTCAAGAGTTTCGAGGGCGTCTACGACGAGGCTACCATCCACATGTGGCTGCGTACGTTCTATCGTCGCTTCTTCGCCCAGCAGTTTAAGCGCAGCTGCCTGCCCGATGGTCCCAAGGTGGGCTCGGTGACGCTCAGCCCGCGCGGCGATTGGCGTATGCCGAGTGACGCCAGCTCGCGACTGTGGCTTGCGCAGATCGACGCGCTCAACGCAATTGACTAAGGTTGGCTAAATTGAACCAATACGGGGGTTGCAAGCGTTACACTTTTGCAATCTGATGGCCCGTATCGCGCGGCGCTCTTGTCGGAGCGCCGCGTTTTTTATATCGAAAGGTGGCACCATGCAGGCATCGCAGCGTCTCGACCGCTTTGGCGCGGAGGTCTTCGCCTCGCTCAACAACAAACTGCTCGCGCTGAAGGCTCAGGGCAAGACCATTTACAACATGAGCGTGGGCACGCCCGACTTTAAGCCGTACGACCACGTGGTCGAGGCGCTCACGCAAGCAGCCCAAGATCCCGAGATGTGGAAGTATGCCCTGCGCGACTTGCCCGAACTCAAGCAAGCCGTGTGCGATTACTATGAGCGTCGCTTTGGCGTTTCGGGCATTACGCCGTCCATGGTGCAGTCGTGCAACGGCACGCAGGAGGGTGTGGGTCATTTGGGCCTGGCTCTGCTCGATCCGGGCGATACCATTCTGGTTCCCGATCCGTGCTACCCGGTCTTTGAGGCGGGTGCCAAGATTGCCGATGCCAAGCTCGAGTACTATCCGCTGGTTGCCGAGCATAATTATCTGCCCTACGTGGCAGGCATTGATCCCGAGGTTGCCGATCGTGCCAAGTATATGATCGTGTCGCTGCCCGCGAACCCGGTCGGCTCGGTGGGCACGCCCGAGGTCTACGAGGAGATCATCGCTTTTGCCCGCGAGCACGACCTGCTCATCGTCCATGACAACGCATACTCCGACATCGTGTTCGACGGCGAGCCGGGCGGCAGCTTCTTGCAGTATCCCGGCGCGCTCGAGGTAGGCGTTGAGTTCTTCTCGCTCTCCAAGTCGTTTAACGTCACCGGTGCGCGTATCGGCTTTTTGGTCGGCCGCGAGGACGTGGTCTCTGCCTTTGCCAAGCTGCGCGGCCAGATCGACTTTGGTATGTTCTTCCCGATCCAGAAGGCTGCTATCGCCTGCCTGAACGGTCCGCGCGATGAGGTCGAGGCGCAGCGTCTGAAGTACCAGGAGCGCCGCGATGCCCTGTGCGACGGTCTCGAGGGCCTGGGCTGGGAACGCCCCAACGCGCATGGATCTATGTTTGTGTGGGCCAAGCTTCCCGGTGGTCGCACCGATTCCATGGCGTTTTGCGAGGAGCTCATGGAGAAGGCCGGCGTTGTGGTGACGCCGGGTGCGAGCTTTGGTCCTTCGGGCGAGGGGCACGTGCGCATGGCGCTGGTCCTGCCGCCCGACCAGATCGCTTTGGCTGTCGAGGCCATTCGCGAGGCGGGCCTGTATTAGAAAGCTTTTTTGGCTCGTCAATAGTTCGAAACCGATTTCGTGCAGTTATTTTACGAATCCTGCAAATAATTTCGGTAAACGGTCGATATTTGCCTGCGAATAGGAGCATAATCAAAGTCCCGATTGGATGTATTGGGATTACGGCAAGCCGCTCGGGTCGTTCCCGGGCGGCTTGCTTGTGGAGAGAGATGGGAGTTTCTAATGGTTAACGAGAAGAAGGTCGCTATTGTCGGCTGCGGTTTCGTCGGTTCGTCTTCGGCGTTCGCGCTGATGCAAAGTGGCCTGTTCTCCGAGATGGTCCTCATCGACGTGGACAAGAACCGCGCCGAGGGCGAGGCCCTGGATATCGCGCACGGCATGACGTTTGCCGAGCCGATGAAGATCTACGCTGGCGATTATTCCGATGTCGCCGACGCCGCCATGATCGTCGTCACCGCCGGTGCTGCCCAGAAGCCCGGTGAGACCCGCCTGGACCTGGTTAACAAGAACGTCAACATCTTTAAGTCCATTATTCCCGAGATTAAGAAGTCTGGCTTCGACGGCATTCTGCTCATCGTCTCCAACCCGGTTGATGTTCTGACTTACGCCGCCATCAAGATGTCCGGCCTGCCCGAGGGCCACGTCATCGGTTCCGGCACCGTGCTCGACACCGGCCGTCTGCAGCAGATGCTCGGCGCTCACGTTGAGGTTGACCCGCGCGATGTCCAGGCCTATGTCATGGGCGAGCACGGCGACTCCGAGTTTGTCGCTTGGTCCAGCGCCCAGGTTGCCGGCGTTCCGCTGAACACCTTCTGCGAGCTTCACGGCCACCTGGAGCACGAAGCCGCCGAGAAGCGTATCGCCGAGGACGTCAAGAACTCCGCCTACACCATCATCGAGAAGAAGCACGCCACCTACTACGGCGTCGCCATGGCCGTCAAGCGCATCTGCACTGCCGTCATGCGTGACGAGCAGACCGTTCTGCCCGTTTCCTCGCTCATGGTGGGCGAGTACGGCCTGTCCGATCTGGCCATCTCCATGCCGACGGTCGTTGGCCGCGACGGCGTTGTCTGCCGCGTTCCCGTGCCGCTGAACGAGTCCGAGCAGAGCGAGCTCACCGCTTCTGCCAAGGCCCTCAAGGACATCATCGACAGCGTCGATTTCTCCTGCTAAATCCGGCTCGTTTGCCAGCAAGCTACAATGAAGGCGCTCAGGCCCCACGGCCCGGGCGCCTTTTTTGGTGCATTTGGGTCAGGTTTGTTTGCACCAAAAGGGGCGCGATTGGTGCAAACGAACCTGACCCCAATGCACCATTGTTGATGGGAGGGCCATGTCGGATTCGCCTAACTTTTTGACCTATGCCCAGACGGCGTTTGATTCGTTTGAGGAGCGGACGTTCTGCGCGGTGGACAGCCTGGTGTTTGCATGGCTGTCGTATTTGCGCTTGCCGGGGGATATGCCGGAGCTTGCCGGCTGGCAGGGACTGGACGTGCGCGAGCTTCTGCGCGCGGAGTGCTACCCGGAGATGATTGGCGACCTGTGGGATCCGGAGGGGAGCCGTGCCTTACTGGAGGCTGTTGCGGCAAGTCCGCGCTACCGCGGCGTGCGCGTGTGCGGATACCGTGCCGTGAGCGACGTGGCAACGACGGAGCAGTTTGCGGCCATGACGTTCCGATTCCCGGCAGGATTTTCCTATCTTGCCTTCCGGGGGACCGACAGCACGATCGTGGGCTGGAAAGAGGACTTTAACATGGCTTTCCGGTGTCCTGTGCCGGCCCAGGAATCTGCGGCGCGCTATGTGGACGAGGCGGTGGCCGCGATTGATGGTCCGCTCTTGTGCGGAGGCCATTCCAAGGGCGGAAACTTGGCGGTGTATGGCGCGGCGATGTGCTCTGACGCTGCTGGCGACCGGATCGAACGGGCCTTCTCCCACGATGGCCCCGGCTTTGTCGAGGAGTTCCTGAGCGGTGACGCCTTCGCAGGTCTTTCCGGCCGCATCGACAAGACCCTGCCCCAGTCTTCGATTTTTGGCATGATGTTCGAGACGCAGGAAGATTACGCCATTGTCGAGAGCACCGAATTCAGTCTGCTGCAGCACAATCCCTTTAGCTGGGTCGTTGACGGCTACGACTTTGTGTATTGCGAGCGTCTGTCTGCCGGCGCTCGATACGTCGATAGCTCTATTCGCGAGATGCTGCTTGCAGTGGGGCCTGCCGAGCGCGAGCGCTTTGTAGATGCGTTGTTCTCCGTGTTTGAAGCCACAGGGGCCGAACGGTTCGCAGATATCGCAGGGAATTTGCGCGAGAGCCTGCCGGTGATGCTCCAGGCTGCTCAGAGCTTCGACAAAGATACGCGCCGTTTCATCTCGCAGACCGTCGTCGCAATTCTTAAATGCGCCCTGCTGCCCAAGCGTTCCGAGCTCAACGTTCCTGCTGCCGGCAAGAGCCTGGCAGAGCAGCTCGAGGCGTGGCAGTCCGAGCTCCTGCGCTAACGCTGGTGCAAAGGGGCATGTTGGTGCATTGGGGCGGGCACGACCGCTATACTGATTCGTGCTGAAATCGATCTAGAACGGAATGCCGTATATGAAAATCAATCACGCAATCCTGCATATCCTGGACTTTGACTCGGCCGTCAACGTCATGAGCCAGCGCGAGCTCGATATCGAGAGCCGCACCGTGCGCAACTTCGTGACCACGCATCTGCGTCGTGCCCGCACGTCTGCCGATAACAAGCGCGCCACGTTTGCCGAGAACTCCGCATTCGGCGGCGAGCTCAAGGGCTATTTCTTTGG
>CABRFW010000144.1 GCA_902470265.1 uncultured Collinsella sp. | reverse complement strand
GGTGGAGCCCGTCGATGGCGAGGACATCGTGGCGCTGTTGCAACACATCTCTTACACCGGTGACGGTGAGGGGGGTGCCGCTTGATCTCGCTTGTCGTTGCTGCCGTCTTGCTGCTGATTCATGCGCTGGTTTGCCTGATGCTGTGGACGCTCATGAAGTTGGGCCTGCTGCCGGTGCGCGGGCACATGCTGGCTGTGATAGTGCTGGTGCCGCTGTGGGGCCCGTTGCTGGTGGTTCTGCTATCGGTCCGCAGCGCGGTGTTTGGCGAGGGGCTGAAAGAGTCTGCGCTGGAGTCGCTGCGCTTCAACGACGACCTGCATCGCAGCATCCTGGTGCACGACCGTGACACCGATGTAAGCGTGGTCCCGCTCGAGGAGGCGCTCATCGTCAACGACCCGGCATACCGGCGCCGCCTAATGCTCTCCATGCTCACCGAGGAGCCCGACGCGTACCTGGCGCAGTTGCAGGCGGCTAAGCTTAACGACGACGTTGAGGTGGCGCACTATGCCGCGACGGCGGTGGCGCAGATCTCCAAGGAGTCCGACCTTAAACTGCAGCAGCTGGAGCGTGCCTTTAAGACGGACCCGAGCGCGCAAAACCTCAACGAATACTGCGATTTTCTTGGTGAATACTTGTGCTCGGGCTTGGCTGAGGGGCGCGTGGCTCAGATTCAGCGCCAACAGTACGCGCGCCTGCTTGCGCGTCGCTGCGAGCGCGAGGATACCCTTGAGCTGCGCATTCGATACGCGACGGCGCTGGCCGATGTCGGACAGATCGACGAAGCGCAGGCCGTGACCGACCAGCTGGTGCTCGACGTGCCCGAGGAGCAGGAGGTTTGGATGCTTTGCCTGCGCCTGGCCGTGATGCGCCGCGACGGTGACGAGGTTCACCGTGTGATCGATGCGATTGACAAGCAACATGTGTATTTGAGCGCCGACAACCGCGAAAAGTTGGCGTTTTGGCGCGACGGGGAGGAGGTCGGATGAGCGTGGCGCAACATATCCGCGACCGTGCAGGCCGCTTTCGTTGGATGGGACTCCTCGTGGTGTGGGCGGTCTTTATTGCCATGGCCGCCGTGCTGCTGGTGGAACGTGCCGGCGTGCAGTACAGTGCGGGTCAGCATAAGCTGGGGATGCTTGCCGCCAACGATGCGGTGCCTGCCTCCTCGGCAATCTTTGGCCAAAAGCCCACGTGCCTGGTCATTACCGATTCCGATTAAGCGGGCGTCGAGGACGTAAAGGAGCAGTTCGACCAGATCCTGCTCGACATGAAGATCGCGCACCGCGACGTTGACCTTGCCCTGGATGGCGCGGATGCCATTCCCTCGCTGACCTCCTTCGATCGCGTGATTTTGCTCATGCCGTCGCTTGATGGGCTCAGTACGCACCTGAGCGACATTATGAGTTGGGTGAGTGCCGGCGGTTCGCTTATGCTCGCCATGCCGCCGGATAACTCGAGCTATCTGCAAGTGATTGCCTCCAAGCTTGGCGTTGAATCGGCCGGATATGACTATGTAAAAGCCGAAAGCATTGTGCCGAGTGAGGACTTTATGCTGGGCGGGGGAGAGCGCTACGAGCTCTCGGACCCTTTTGATTCGTCGCTTTCGGTATCGCTGCGCGAGACGGCTCGTGTGTGGGCTAAGACCGGCGATGCGGGCGCCCCACTCATTTGGTCGAATGACTGCGGTAGCGGGCGCACCGTGGTTTGCAATATCGGTATCTATGACAAGGTCATGCGCGGCTTTTACGCCGCGGCGACCAGCCTCCTGGGCGATGCAACGGCCTATCCGGTCATCAACAGCGCCGTGTTCTTTTTGGACGACTTTCCTAGCCCCGTGCCCTCGGGCGATGGTACTTATATCAAGCGTGACTACGGCCTTTCCATTGCCGATTTTTACACCAAGGTCTGGTGGCCCGATCTGCAAAAGCTCGCGCAAAAATACGGCATTCGCTATACCGGCGTGATGATCGAAAACTACGAGGACGCGGTCAACCAGACCGAGCCCGCGCGCCAACCCGATACCACGCAGTTCCGCTATTTTGGCGGCATGCTGCTGCAGATGGGCGGAGAGCTGGGCTTTCACGGCTACAACCATCAGCCGCTTGCGCTCTGGGACACCGACTATGGTACGTTGTACGTCTACAAGACGTGGAAAAACAAGGAAACGCTCGTCGCTTCGCTCAACGAGCTTATCGCCTTCCAGGACGAGGTGCTGCCCAATGCGCACGGTTCGGTCTACGTGCCGCCGTCAAATATCCTTTCGGCCCGCGCACGAAAGCTTATCGGCACCGACGTTCCGCGCATTAAGACTATTGCCAGTACGTACTTTGAGGACGGTACCGACCTGCCCTACGTGCAGGAGTTTGGCGTGGCGAGCGATGGTATTGTGGAGCAGCCGCGTATTGTCTCGGGCGGCATGGTCGACGATTCCTATATGCGCCTGGCCGCCGTGTCCGAGCTCAACATGCACTACGTGAGTACGCACTTTATGCACCCGGACGACCTGCTCGATCCCGATCGCGGCGCCAAGGAGGGCTGGGAAGTCTACAAGGGCGGCCTGACCGACTACCTGGACTGGCTTACCAAATCCGCGCCCGACCTGCGGCACCAGACGGCGTCGGAGTGCTCCGGTGCCATCCAGCGCTTTTCGTCGGTTACGGTGAGCGTGGATACCAGTGCGGATGCCTGGACGCTCAGCCTGGGCAATTTCCACGACGAGGCGTGGCTCATGTTCCGCGTTAATAATGGCGAGCCGGGTGCGGTGACGGGTGGCGAACTGACGCACCTTACGGGCAATCTGTATCTGCTCAAGGCAAATGATAAGACCGTGACGATCGAGCGCAAGGAGGGTGGCGATAAATGAGAATCTGCTTGGTACTCGAGGGTTGCTACCCCTATGTGCACGGCGGTGTGTCCACTTGGATGCATGGCTATATCCAGGCTATGCCCGAGCATGAGTTTGTGCTATGGGTGATCGGCGCACATGCTGCCGACCGCGGCAAGTTTGTCTACGAGCTGCCCGGCAACGTGGTCGAGGTGCACGAGGTGTTCCTGGACGATGCCCTGCGGCTTTCGGGCGAGCAACATGAAGCCAGTTTTAACGACCGTGAGCGCGAGGCGTTACGCCGTCTGGTGTCGCTCTCCAATCCGGACTGGGACGTGTTATTCGATATCTTCTACCGCCGTCGCGTGCATCCGCTCTCGTTTTTGCAGAGCCGCACGTTTATGGATATCTTTCGCGACGTGTGCCTGGCCGAGTATCCCTACACGCCCTTTGCCGATGCATTCCACACCATGCGCTCCATGTTGCTGCCCGTGCTCTACCTGTTGGGCAGCGAGGTGCCGGTGGCCGATGTGTACCATGCCATCTCGACCGGCTACGGTGGCCTGCTCGCCTGCCTGGGCTCAAGCGTTCACCATGCGCCGGTGCTGCTGACCGAGCATGGCATCTATACCCGCGAGCGCGAGGAAGAAATCATTCGCGCCGATTGGGTGGTGCCGTCCTTTAAGGACCGCTGGATTCGCTTTTTCTACCTGCTTTCGGAGGAGATCTACCGCCGCTCCTTCCGCGTGACGAGTTTGTTCCATAACGCCCGCAAGACGCAGATTGATATGGGCTGCGATGCGGACAAATGCCTGGTCATCCCCAACGGCATCCAGTTCGATCGCTTTAAGGATATTCCCTTAAAGACCGATGACGGCTGGGTGGACATTGGCGCGGTGGTGCGCCTGGCGCCCATCAAGGATGTTAAGACCATGATCTATGCCTTCTTTGAGCTGCACGAGCGCCTGCCCAAGGTGCGCCTGCACATCATGGGCGGCGTGGACGACGAGGAGTACGGCGCCGAGTGCCACGCGCTGGTCGAAACCCTGGGCGTGCGCGACCTGATCTTTACCGGCCGCGTCAACGTGGTCGAGTACATGGAAAAGCTCGACTTTACCATTTTGACGAGCATCTCCGAGGGCCAGCCGCTCAGCGTGCTGGAGTCGCTTGCAGCGCGCCGTCCCTGCGTGACGACCGAGGTGGGCTGCTGCCGTGAGCTGCTCGAAGGCGCTCCGGGCGATGGCTTTGGCGTGGCGGGATTTGTGACGCCGCCCATGTATCGCAAGGGCTTGGCCGATGCCATGGAGCGCATGTGCGTGAGCCGCGCCCGTCGCATTGAGATGGGGGAGCGCGGGCAGCGTCGCGTTGCCACGTACTTTTTGCACGAGCAGATGCTCGCCAACTATCGCGCGCTGTACGACGAGACGGCGTGTGCGTTTAACCTGCCCAGAGAGGGGGAGTAGCCGATGGCCGGAATTGGTTTTGAGCTCAAGCGCCTGTTTAGGCGCAAGGGCCTGTTTGCCACGATGCGTGCTTACGGCTACGCCGGCATTGTGTGCACGGGTCCCATGCTGTTGGGCGTGCTGCTCCAGGTGGGTATCTTGGTGCTGTGCGGTCTGTGGGGTGTGGGCCGTGCCAACCAGGATCTGCTGGTGTGCATGGTGACCTACACACTGCTGGCCTCACTTTTGCTCACGAGCTTTTTCTCTATGCCGGTCACGCGCTTTTTGGCCGATATGTTGTTTGCCGAGCGCGAGGATGAGATCCTGCCTTCGTTTTGGGGATCTAATACCATCATGCTCGTTGCGGGCACGGTGCTCTACGGCGTCTTTTTGCTGTTCTCGGGCGCCACGCTGCTGCAGGGGCTGCTGTGCCTGTGGCTGTTCAACATTATGATCGTCAACTGGAACGGCATGAGTTACCTCACGGCCATCAAGGATT
>CABRFW010000143.1 GCA_902470265.1 uncultured Collinsella sp. | reverse complement strand
CCGCAAGACATGAGTGAGCTCCTAACGTCGGTTCGTCCTCAACATCGACGCGATAAAAGTTAACCACGTCTATGTTCGCTTTAGTAAACTAGCACGTGGTTAACTTTTTGGAAAGGGTCTCTATTCAGTTTTCGAAAAAGTTTCCTATACGAAACAAAAGGGCGCGGCAAAGGACCATCCTTTACCGCGCCCTATCATGCTTAGAGCGAGAGATTTCTGATCGATGTGACACAGGAGGCCTCATCCACGCCCGAAACGCGGAACACGATGTCCTCGCCACATTCGCCACAGAGTGCCATGAGCCCTATAACGTCGCGGCCATCGACATGACGATTGCCAATCGAAACCGACACGTCACTACGATGCTTGGCGATAATGTCATAAAGCAGCGCAACCGGGCGGGCATGCAATCCCAACGGATCTTTAATCGTCTTCGTAAACTCGACCATGTCCCCTCCCACGACATCGCACATTCGGCCGGCAAACCCAGCCACGTGGTAGTTATTGTACGTTACCGGCGCACCCCCGTCCCATAAAAAACGAGGGAAGGCACGCGTCCTTCCCTCGCAACGGGCAATATGTAGCCGCTTGCCTACATCAGGCGCAGGCTGACGTCCTTGAGCTGGGCGCCGGAAACGGCACTCGGGGCGCCCGACATAAGGTCGGAGCCGCTGGCCGTCTTGGGGAACGCCATGACGTCGCGGATGGAGTCGGAACCGGTGAGCAGCATGCACACGCGGTCCAGGCCCAGAGCGAAACCGCCCATCGGGGGCGCACCAAACTTGAGTGCCTCCATGAGGAAGCCGAACTGAGACTCGGCACGCTCCTCGGTAAAGCCCAGGAGCTTGAGCATGGACATCTGCATCTCGGCGTTGTGGATACGCATACCGCCACCGCCGGCCTCAAAGCCGTCCATGACAAAGTCGTAGGTGCACGAACCGGCCGCCAGCGGATCGGCCTCGATCTTGGCGATGTCGGTCTCGGTCGGCAGGGTAAAGGGCTGATGCTCGGCAGCATAGGCCTTGCGGTCCTCGTCCCAATGGAACAGCGGGAAATTGACGACCCACAGGAAGTCGTGGCCCTCGCGCTTGATCTCGAGTGCGTTGGCCATGTGCGAACGCATGCCGCCCAGGATCTCGTCGGAGAGCAGGCGCGGGCCGGCGGCGAACATCACAAGGTCGCCGGGCTCGACGTCCATGCGCTCGCGCAGAGCGGCCATCTCCTCGTCCGAGAAGAACTTGACGATGGGGCTGTTGATGGAGCCGTCCTCGCGGAAGGCGATCCATGCCAGGCCCTTGGCGCCAAACGTGGAGGCCACGCCGGCGAGCTTATCGATCTTGGCACGTGCCCAGGCACCGGCGCCCTTGGCGTTGATGGCCTTGACGACGGAGCCCTCCTCGTTTGCGGCAGTCGCAAAGACCTTGAACTTGGAGTTGGCAAAGATGTCGGTCAGGTCGACCAGGTGCATGCCATAGCGGGTATCGGGCTTGTCGGAGCCATAGGTGTCCATGGCCTCCCAGTAGTCCATGCGACGCAGCGGCGTGGGCATCTCGACGCCCATGCGGCCGAAGGCGTCGGCCAGGACCTCCTCGAGCGCGCTCATGACGTCGTTCTGGTCCACGAAGGACATCTCGATATCGACCTGGGTGAACTCGGGCTGACGGTCGGCACGCAGGTCCTCGTCGCGGAAGCACTTGGCAACCTGGTAGTAGCGCTCGACGCCACCGACCATGAGCAGCTGCTTCAGAAGCTGCGGGGACTGCGGCAGGGCGTAGAAGTTGCCCGGCTGAATACGGCTGGGGACGATGAAGTCGCGGGCGCCCTCGGGCGTGGACTTGAACAGGGAGGGCGTCTCGACCTCCATGAACTCACGGTTGTGCAGCGCCTCGCGAATGGCAAAGGTAAAGTCGGAGCGCAGCTTGAGGTTGGCCATCATCTCGGGACGACGGAGGTCAAGATAGCGATAGCGTAGACGGGTGTCCTCGCTAGTCTCGATGCCGTCCTCGATCTGGAACGGCGGGGTGACGGACGTGTTGAGCACCTCGGCGTGGTCGGTCAGGACCTCGATCTCGCCGGTCGCGAGCTTGGTGTTGGTGGTCTCCTCGCCACGGGCGCGCACGACGCCGTGGATCTTGATGGGCCACTCGGGACGCATGGTCTCGGCGATCTTAAAGGCATCGCCGTCGGAGTGCTCGGGGTCGAAGGTGAGCTGCGTGATGCCCTCGCGGTCGCGAAGGTCGCAGAAGATAAGGCCACCGTGGTCGCGGCGACGGCTCACCCAACCGGTGAGGGTGACCTCTTCGCCCACGTTCTCGAAGCGAAGCTCGCCGCAGGTACGGGTGTGCATGGAATGCTCATCGATGGGACGGGTCTGGCTCATACCAGTGATCCTCCTTTATGGATCTGTGCCGCCCCGTGTCGTTCCGGGCGGCGTCGTACAGATTTGCCCAGCCTGCGTAAACCGCGCAGCCAGACATGGCGTTCTATCTTATCGCACCCGCGTCGATGTGCCGCGAAAAAGTAGCTCTTGTCCAAAGACTTGACGGAGACGAAACAATTGACGCGGCCTGGCCGTCGCCAAGGCGCGCCGCGTGCGACAATGTGCCCCAACACAACTGCGCTCGGAAAGGCCCGTCATGACCGCACGCCTCATCGTTATGGATATCGACTCCACGCTCATCAACCAGGAGGTCATCGACCTGTTGGGCGAGGAAGCCGGCGTAGGCGAGCAAGTTGCGCAGATCACCGAGCGCGCCATGCGCGGCGAACTGGACTTTAAGCAGGCGCTCGAGGAGCGCGTGGGACTGCTTGCCGGCTTGGACGAGAGTGTGTTCGAGCGCACCTTTGAGCGTGTGACGTTTACCCCCGGCGCGCTGGAGCTTGTGCGCTCGGCGCACAGCAAGGGCTGGAAGGTCGGCGTGGTAAGCGGAGGCTTCCACGAGGTCGCTGACAAGATCGTGGCTGCCGCGGGTATCGACTTTTGCCTGGCCAACCGCCTGGAAGTCATGGACGGCAAGCTCACCGGTAAGTTGGCTGCCGACATTGTGACCAAGGAGTCCAAGCTCATCCAGCTGCTGGACTGGGCAGTTGAGTGCGGCGTCGACATGGCCCACACGGTCGCTATTGGCGACGGGGCAAACGACATCCCCATGATCCAGGCCGCGGGCACGGGCATCGCGTTTTGCGCCAAGCCCAAGACGCGCGAGGCAGCCCCGTTTACCATCGACGAGCGCAACCTGATGCTCGCCATGGACATCATCCTGCGTGACTAGCCGATCCGTCTAACAATTGAATCAGTCTGTCCTATAGTTTCCGAACAATTTTGTCTTAGTGTTCGGAAACATACCCTTTGAGTGCTAGACTTTGCGCCGTCGAAGGGAACATATATGGATAAGCGAGATCTTGAGCAATTGCTGAGCGATGTTGCCGACGGAGTAGTCACCCCGGCAGTCGCCCTCACGCGCCTCCAGACGGCTCCGACCGCCGATTTAGGCTTTGCGCAGCTCGATCTTTCGCGCGGAGTGCGCCAGGGAGCCGGCGAGGTTGTCTACGGTGCCGGTAAAACCGCCGAGCAGATTGCCGCCATTATCGAAGCGCTGCGCGATGCCGGCCAGGAACGTATCCTGGTCACGCGCCTGGATGCCGAAAAAGCCGCGCGCACCGCTGAGCTTCTCGGCAACGGCATTGACCTGGGATATGTCCCGGACGCGCAGCTCGCCCTCGTGGGCGGCAAGCCCTCCCCTACCGGCAACGGACGCATCGTCGTCGCCTGCGCCGGCACGAGCGACTTACCCGTCGCCGAAGAAGCCGCGTTGACGGCCGAGTTCTATGGCAACGAGGTCGACCGCCTCTACGACGTAGGTGTCGCCGGCCTGCACCGCCTGCTCGCGCATGCCGAGGAACTTGCCCAGGCGCAGGTGGTCATCGCCATCGCCGGCATGGAGGGCGCGCTGGCGAGCGTTATCGGCGGTCTGGTGAGCTGTCCGGTCATCGCCGTTCCCACCAGCGTTGGCTACGGCGCAAGTTTTGGTGGCGTAGCCGCGCTGCTCGCCATGCTCAACTCCTGTGCCAGCGGCGTATCGGTCGTCAATATCGACAACGGCTTTGGCGCCGCTTACCAGGCAAGTCTTATCAATCATCTGAGCGCCGGCACACCCCGCGCCCGCTAAGGAGCATTCCATGTCCAATCATCAGCACACGCTTATCATCGACGGCACCTCGGGCATCAGCGGCGATATGACCGTCGCGGCCCTGCTCGACCTGGGCGCCAGCGAGGAGCACCTGCGCGAACAGCTCGCCACACTGCCGGTCGACGGCTTTACGATCGCCGTCACGCGCGTAAACAAGCATGGCATCGACGCCTGCGATTTCGACGTTCAGCTGGCAGAAGAGCTCGAGAACCACGACCACGACATGGCATGGCTCTACGGCAACGAAGCAGCTGCCGAGCACACGCACGAGCACGAGCACCACCATCATGACCATGACGAGCATGAGCACTGCCATGAGCATGATCATGAGACCCACGGCCATGGCCACGAGGGTCACCATCACGCCCACCACCATCACCACCGTTCTTTGGCGGACGTCACCGCCATCATCGACGGCTCGCAGTTAAGCGATGGCGCCAAGCGTCGTGCGCACGCCATCTTTACCGCGCTCGCCGCCTCCGAGGCCAAGGCCCACGGCAAAACGCCCGAGACCGTCATGTTCCACGAGGTAGGCGCCGTCGATTCCATCGTCGACGTCTGCTCTGTCGCCATCTGCCT
>CABRFW010000142.1 GCA_902470265.1 uncultured Collinsella sp. | reverse complement strand
GCCATGAATGTCCCTTCCCTGCGTTTACACGAGTTGAACTATTGTACGGAAAGAATCACGTTTCCGCAGCCCACACTACATTCCCGTAAAGAACCCGCAACCTTCCACCTAGTCATTGGGGACAGACTTAAATGAGTACCTGCTCATTGGGCACTCATTTAGGTCTGTCCCCAATGAGTGCCCAGCCCAGCAAAAAGGGGCGCGACCATGACGGCCACGCCCCCCTAAACATCAACTATGTACCGCTCGGCCCCTACGCGAGTTTGGCTCCGACGATCTTTGCCGCGGCCGGCTTATCGAAGTTGCCACCGGTGGCCTTGCCGAGTGCTCCCATGACCTGGCCCATCTGCTTCTTGGAAGTAGCGCCCAGCTCGGCGATGACCTGCTCGATCAGGGCCTCGAGCTCCTCGCCCGAAACCTGCGCGGGCAGCAGGCTCTCCAGAATCTTGACCTGCTCGGTCAGGTTGTCGGTACGCTCCTGGTCGGTGCCGGCCTTGATGGACATCTCCAGCGTCTCGCTCGTCTGCTTAATCAGACGCTTGATCATGCTGTTGACGTCTTCCTCGGTCACATCGCGGCGCTCGTTAACCTCGATATTCTTCACCTCGGCCTTGACCTGGCGAATGATGGACAGGCGAACCTTGTCCTTGGCCTTCATGGCCGCGATCATTTCTTTCTGCAGCTCTTCGTTGGTCATCTGCAAATCCTCTCTAATAGCGTGGGCGGCACTCACGCGAGCACCGCCCCATGGTTACTCAGTCTTCGACGAATCGTCGGTCGAACTCTTGGTGACGCCCTTCAGACTCACGTTATAGGGTACGTCCTTGGGCATGGGGTTGACGGTGATGTCGGCATCCTTCTTGTACTGCTCCAGCCACTCGCTGTACGCGGTGCTGGCCGCTTGCGTCTTCACCACGTTGGAGACGTACTTTTTGATGTCCTTGGGCACCTGGTTGATGTCATCAACCTGATTATCGACATGGAAGTAGTCGGTGCACTTGATGATGTGGTAGCCATAGGTCGACTCGACGACTTCGCTCACGTCGCCCTTGTTGAGTCCCTCGAGCGCCGTCTGGTAGCTGTCGACGAAAGTGGTGAGCTTATCCCAGCCCACATCGCCCTTCTTCTCCTTGGAACCGGTGTCCTCGGAGTACTGCTCAACGGCGTCCTCAAAGCTCAGCTCACCGGAGTTGATCTTGTCCAGGCACTCCTGCGCCTTGGCCTTGGCGGCAGCCTTGTCCTCGTCGGAAGCGTCAGAATCAACCTTGATCAGGATGTTCGACGAGCGGCGGGCGTCGTTGTAGCTGGACAGGTTTTCGTTGATGTAATCGACAATCTCGCTGTCCTTGGGCTTGCTCGTGGGCGCGACGGCATCCTTGAGTTTCTGCTGCGCCAGACTCTCCTTGAGTGAGTCCTTGTAGGTGTCCTCGGTATAGCCGTAGGTCTTGAGGGTCTTCTTAAAGGCCTTGGCGCCGCCCGCGCTCTTGCACGCGTCCTTCCAAGCCTTCTCGACCTCCTCGTCCGACACCGTCACGCCGTTCTCCTTCTGTGCCTGTTGAAGCAGAATCTGCTGCGTGTAGGAGTCGATGAGTTGCTTGCGGTACTTCTTGGGCGTGAGGTCGTTGTCAACCAGATACTGCGCCCAATCCTTATCCTTGGTGTAGCCGTAGGACGTGCGCATGCTCATGATCTGCTTGGTCACGGTGTCCTCGGTGAGGTTGGTGCCGTTGATAGTTGCAGCAACACCGCCGGTCAGCTTGTAGCCCGAGGTGTCCTCGGCCTGCGACATAAGGCCGGAGCACGCCATCGCCGAGACGGAAAGCAGCATCGCCAGCACGCCGATGACCACCAGGACGATCTTGACGGTCTTAGACACGTACGTCTTGCGCTGCTTCTTGCGAGAGCTGGAGGCAGCGCGAGCCTGCTGCTCGGGCGTCGGCTCGGGCGCAGGGTTCTTTTTCTTATTTGCCATAGTTGGCCTTTCGCATAACGAATCGAACAAACGCCATTGTGTCACAACGCGGCCCCCGCGGCACGCTTGGTGCATGGGGGACAGGTTAATCTGCACCATTTTGGTGCAAAGGGGACAGATGTGGCACTTGGCAGTTGGACGTTCTTTATGTGCCGACACTTGGGAACTGTCCCTAACTGCCGGCAGAAAAGGAACGTCCCCAAGTGCCGGCTCAGCCCCACCTTAGAAGTGACGGCGGATGGCGTCGACCATGCCCTGGGACGTGGTCTGGCCGAGCACGTCGGCTGCGGCATCGGCGTCCATAAAGATGTTCATGAGCGCCTGCAGGGCTTCGACCTGGCCTCCCGGCTCGGCGATGCCCAGATTAATGACGATCTGCGCCGACACCGGAGCGCCCATGCCAGCCATAGCGTTAAATGTCACGGGCGCGGCGGGCTTCACCACCGCGATATAGGGCTTGGCCACAAACCCCGGATCGGTATGCGGAATGGCAATGTTTGCCGCCGGCATGGCAAGACCCGTGGGATAGGCATCCTCGCGCGTGCGAACGGCGTCGAGCCAACCCTCGGCAATGTAGCCACGTGGAGCAAGCTCGCCCTCGAGCCGCGCAAACACCTCATCCGGCGTCGCACACTCCCAATCAAAAAACACCAGCTCAGGCGTAAACAGCGCTTCGTTATCCGCCATGCGCTCACCTCTCTCACCTAGCCATCGGGGACGTTCTTAAATGACTAGCCGTTAAAGAACGTCGCAGGTGACTACCCAAACAAAGGGTGGCCACGTGCGCCTTGGCGCCAATGACCACCCTGACTACTCGGCTAAATTGTACTGTGCGCCGCTAGCCGCGAGGCGCGTCAATTGCGACCTTGCCGCTCTCCAGCACGTGGACGCGGCCGTCGGCGAGCATTTGCACGACCTCGGGATACAGCACGTGCTCAATCGCATGGATGTGCTCCTCGAGCGTGTCGACATCCCAGCCCTCCCCGACAGCCAGCGCGCGCTGGGCGATGATGGGGCCGTTGTCGTAAATCTCGTTGGCAAAGTGCACGGTCACGCCGGTCACCTTGACGCCGCGCGCAAAGGCATCGTCAATCGCATGCGCACCGGTAAAGCTCGGCAGCAGCGCCGGATGCAGATTGACCACGCGGTTGGGAAACGCCGCCAGCAGAGGCGTGTGCACCATGCGCATGTAGCCGGCCATGACCACATACTCGCAGCCGCGCTCGAGAAGCTCGTGCGCGATGATCTCGTCAGCGGCGATGGGGTCGGCGTAGACATCCTTGGACAGCGTGAGCGTCTGGATGCCCGCGCGCTCAGCGCGCTGCAAACCCTTAGCCGAAGGACGGCTCGACACCACAAGCTCAATCGAAGCGTTGAGCTTGCCGGCGGCGATCAGGTCGATCAGCGCCTGCAGGTTGGTACCCGAACCGCTGATGAGCACACCGATCTTGAGCGGCTCGGCCGTATCGGTGCCGGTCGGACGGGTGTAGGGCACAAAGCCCAGGCTCGCGGCAGCAGCCATCTGCTCGTTAGCGCTCATCGGAGTACACGACCTTACCGGAGCCCTCGACGCACTCGCCCACGCGGAACGGCTTCTCTCCCAGCGCGACCAGGGCCTCGGTCACGGCAGCCTCGTCCTCGGGGGCGACGATCAGGCACAGGCCAACGCCCATGTTGAAGGTCTTGCATGCCTCGTTGGGCGCGAGCTCGGCCTGGCGCGACACGTAGGTGATGACGGGCGGAACGTCCCAACCCATCTCGGCGCCGTTGCGGGTGACCACGGCGTCGACGTCGTCGGCAAGCGCGCGGTTGAGGTTCTCGGTAATACCGCCGCCAGTGATGTGGGCGATGGCGCGCACGTTGGCGCCGCCGCGCAGCAGCTCCAGAATCGGCTTGACGTAGATGCGCGTGGGAGCCAGCAGGGCGTCTGCCAGCGATGCGCCGCCGAGTTCCTCGAGCGGACGGCTCAGCTCCTCGGCCTTAGCGGCGGCCTCGGGCGTGCCCGGCTTAATGCCGTCGACGCCAATGACCTTGCGCACGAGCGAGTAGCCGTTGGAGTGCACGCCAGTGGAAGGCAGGCCCAGGATCACGTCGCCGGGGCGGACGTTCGCGGGGTCGAGCATCTTGGGACGGTCGACGACGCCCACGGTAAATCCGGCAAGGTCGTAGTCGGCAGGAGCCATAACGCCCGGGTGCTCGGCCATCTCGCCGCCCACGAGCGCGCAGCCCGCGAGCTTACAGCCGTCGGCTACACCCTTGATGATCTTTGCCATGTGCTCGGCCTCGATGTGGCCGATGGCAACGTAGTCCAGGAAGAACAGCGGCTCGGCGCCCGAAGCCAAAATGTCGTTGACGCACATGGCGACCAGGTCCTGGCCCACCGTCTCGTGACGGTCCATGATCTGGGCGAGCACGAGCTTGGTGCCCACGCCGTCGGTACCGCTGATCAGGATCGGATCTTCCATATCCTTGAGCGCGGCGGCCGAAAACAGGCCACCAAAGCCACCGATGCCGCCGATGACCTCGGGGCGGTTAGTGTCCTTGACCATCTGCTTAATCGCATCGACGGCGCGGCCGCCCTCGGCGGTATCGACACCGGCGTCCTCATACGTCACATGTTTGCTGTCGCTCATCTGAGCCTTCCTCTCCCACTACCGTGGCGCCGCGCGGGCGTCAAACGGTGCTCATAGTTGCGTTCATATCGGCACACACCGCAGCGGTGCGCGCCGTCATATCAACAAAACAGCAGATAAAACCTGCCAAAATAAACCTGTCCCTACATGGCAGGTTTTAGGCCTCGCCGTGCTCCTCTTC